>NZ_RJNU01000008.1:0-90993 GCF_003942695.1 Streptococcus mitis | reverse complement strand
CAGTACTATAACCTTAGTTATAGTGCCCTGCACATTGGTTCGTCTTGTTCAGTTTTCAAAGGTCTTTGTCACTCATTCTCTCGAGCGACAACTACATTAGTATATCACAGCTACCTGCCTCTGTCAACAGATTTTTTAAACTTTTTTCAAGTTTTTTTAACCGCAATACACCATAGTCCGTACGGGATTCGAACCCGTGTTACCGCCGTGAAAAGGCGGTGTCTTAACCCCTTGACCAACGGACCTGAGCTTTTCAACTCTTTCTATTATACCTACTTTTTCCTCTTTGTCAAGGGCTTTTTTAATGAATTTGACTTTTTCTTTTCTTCACTAACTTAACCACTGCTTCTGTCCGTGCAGTATGGGGAAACATATCGACTGACTGGATATACTGGAGATCATAGACTTTCACTAGTTTAATCAAATCTCGCGCTAATGTCGAAACATTACAAGAGACATAGACCATTTTTTCCGGTACATAGGTTAAGATGGTATCTAATAGCTTGTCATCTAAACCCGTCCGAGGAGGGTCGACTATCAGTGCATCCGCCCTATAGCCCTCTTGATACCAGCGTGGAATAATCTCTTCAGCTGTCCCCGCTTCGTAATGGGTATTGTCAAATCCCATTTTTTGAGCATTTCGCCTAGCATCTTCAATGGCTTCTGGAATAATATCCATCCCTCTGAGACTCTTGACCTTATTTGCGAAGGCGAATCCAATTGTCCCAACACCGCAATAAGCATCAATCAGATGATCTTCTTTGCTAACATCTAGAGCTTTAACTGCTTCACTATAGAGAATCTCTGTCTGCTCTGGATTGAGCTGATAGAAGGCACGGGGCGAGAGAGAAAACTCATAGTCGAGTACTCCTTCTTGAATACTCTCTTGGCCCCAGATAATTTCCGTCTTTTCACCATAGATTTCACTTGTTTTTGCTGTATTTGTATTGACTGCAACTGTGACGACTTCTGGAAAATCCTTGACTAGGTCTTTGACTAGTTGATTCAAATTAAGCTGGCGATTCGTGACAATGATAATCTGAACTTGACCCGTTTTTCTCGCTCGGCGTACCATGATGGTGCGAACACCGAGCGTTTTTCTCTCATCGGTGATGGGAATTTGATGATAAGTGAGAAGCTCAGCTAGGCGATTCGCAATCACTTGGGTTTCCTTATCTTGTACCAAACAGTCTTTCAACTCTACGAGATAATGAGAGTTTTGCGCATACAAGCCTGCTTTGACCTGATTTTTAAATTTCCGAGTTTGAAATTGCAACTTAGCACGGTAGTACTTTGGTTTCTGCATTCCGATAGTTGGACGGATTTCATAGTTTTCATATCCTGCAGGAGCAAATTTTTTCAGGGCTTGATGGAGCAAATCCGTTTTGAACTCTAGCTGTTTATCGTAATGGAGGTGCATGATCTGGCAACCGCCACATTCATTATAAATCGTACAAGCCGGTACGACTCGAAATTTAGACTTCTTATTAACCTTTAGTAATTTTGCTTCAACAAAGTTGCGTTTAATAGAAGTAATTTGACAATAGATGTCTTCTCCTTTGAGAGCGCCAGGCACAAAAACGAGGGTTTTCTGATAGAAACCGATTCCCTCACCATTGATGCCCATACGCTTGATTTTTAAAGGTATTTTTTGTTTGACTTTCAGATTCATACCCCTATCTTATCACATTTTAGGGTATAATAGAACTATGAAAATCACAAAACTTGAAAAGAAAAAACGCCTCTACTTAATGGAGCTAGATAATCAACAAACCTCTTATATCACGGAAGATACCATTGTCCGTTTTATGTTGTCTAAAGATAAGGTGGTTAGCACTGAAGAATTGACCGAGATTCAGGGCTTTGCTCAGTTTTCTTATGGTAAGAATCTCGCCCTCTACCATCTATCATTTAAAGCTCGAACCGAAAAGGAAGTTCGTGAGTATCTGAAAAAGTATGATCTTGATGAAAAAATCACTAGTCAAGTTATCGCTAGTCTTAAAGAAGATAACTGGATAAATGATCGTCAGTATGCCTACTCTATCATCAATGCCAATCAACTTTCTGGAGATAAGGGACCTTATGTGCTAGCTCAAAAACTGTCTCAAAAAGGGATTGCCAAATCAACTATTGAAGAGGTTTTAACGGATTTTGATTTTTCAGAGGTTGCTCAACGTGTAGCTGAGAAACTGCTTAAAAAATACACCGGAAAGCTTCCTGCTCGCGCTTTGCAAGATAAGATTATTCAAAACTTGACTAACAAGGGCTTCTCCTATCCCGATGCTAAAAGTGTCTTTGATGACTTGGACAGTCAAGTCGACCAAGAAACGACTCAAGAACTCATTTTTAAAGAGCTAGACAAACAATATACTAAGTATGCTCGAAAGTATGAAGGATACGAACTTAAACAACGTTTAACCCAAGTTTTAGCTCGAAAGGGCTATGATTTTTCGGATATAGCGAGCGCTCTCAGAGAATATCTTTAACATTTTCATGTAAAATTCAAAAAAATTAGACCAATTTATGATATAATAGTAGACGATAAACTTATAAATTGTAGAAAGTTGGTTAGTTATGAAACTTCCAAAAGAAGGCGACTTTATTACAATTCAAAGTTATAAGCATGATGGGAGTCTCCACCGTACTTGGCGGGACACCATGGTACTAAAAACAACAGAGAACGCTATTATTGGCGTCAACGACCACACACTTGTTACCGAAAGTGACGGTCGTCGTTGGGTGACTCGAGAACCGGCTATTGTTTACTTTCACAAAAAATATTGGTTTAATATCATTGCAATGATTCGTGATAATGGGATTTCCTACTATTGCAATATGGCCAGCCCCTACTATCTAGATGAGGAAGCCCTGAAATACATTGATTATGATTTGGATGTCAAGGTCTTCACTGATGGTGAAAAGCGTCTCTTGGACGTTGAAGAGTATGAGCGCCATAAACGCAAAATGAAGTATTCTGATGATTTAGACTATATTTTGAAAGAGCATGTTAAAATCCTTGTTGATTGGATCAACAATGGTCGCGGTCCTTTCTCAGAGGCCTATGTCAACATTTGGTACAAACGCTACATAGAACTAAAGAATCGGTAAAGTTGTCAAACCGGGGTGAAAGCTCTGGTTTTTTTATTTGAAAAACCCAGCTTTTCAGCTGGGTTGATTGCTATATATCTAATTTAGTAACAGTAAACTTGATGTGGGAATAGTCTTTTTCAACATTCTTATCCAACAAGAAAGCCGTGGCATCCTTCTTAATCTGAACAAGATCAATATTCTGAGCTTGAGCTGCATAGACGCACCCACAATAACATTGACGATAAATATCATACTCCTCGCACATCTCCACTGAACGCTTATAGCCTTGATTTTTCTTGAAATCACTTGGGAGATAGTGGGTTGTATAAATCTTTTGCACATCAATTCCGATGCTATTGATGGTTTGAGAATTCTTATGGGGACTGATGGTCAAGGCTGAACCAAAGTAGTCAAAGCCCAAATCCATAGCCACTTGCGCTGTTTTGTCCAAACGGTAATCAAAACAAACCTTGCAACGGTCGCCACCTTCAGGCTCTTCTTCCAGTCCTCTGACTAACTTCCGGTATTCATTGGGTTCATATGGGGCTTCTAAATACTGGACCGTATTTCCTGTTCGCTCATTGAAATCACTGACAAATTTCTTGGTGACGTAAGCCCGCTTGTGGTATTCTGCCTTGGGATGGATATTGGAATTGGCAAAATAGATGGTCACATCAGCGTACTTGGTCAGATACTCTAGGGTGTAGGTACTACAAGGAGCACAGCAAACATGCATGAGAATAGTGGGACGTTGCTCATTTTTCTCCCAAACTTGTACCATCTTCTGCATAACACGGTCATAATTAATCTTCTGATTGGGATTCATCTTGCTCAGGATTTCTTCTACATCGATCATGTTCTTCTCCTTCTTCTAGTCTTATTTTATCATATAAGTTAGGAGAGCTCAAATCTATTTAGAAGAGAAAACCATAAAAGGAGGGATGCATGTTCCCTCCTTTTGTGGTTTTTATAAGTTACTTTTACATCATCCCGCCCATCATGCTTGGATCCATTGCTGGAGCTGGGGCTACTGGTTCTGGTTTATTAGCTACGACTGCTTCTGTTGTCAAGATCAAGCTGGCTACAGATGCTGCGTTTTGAAGAGCTGAACGGCTCACTTTAACAGGATCAATGATTCCTTCTTCAATCATGTCGACCCACTCGCCTGTTGCTGCGTTGAATCCTGTACCAACTTCAGCATTTTTCAAACGGTCAATAACAATAGAACCTTCGAATCCCGCATTGTGGGCGATTTGACGAACAGGCTCTTCCAAGGCACGGAGAACAATATTGCGTCCTGTTGCTTCATCTCCTGTCAATTCCAAATCAGCTACGGCTGGAATGACATTGGCAAGAGCAGTTCCACCACCTGCAACGATTCCTTCTTCAACGGCTGCACGAGTAGCGTTGAGGGCATCTTCAATACGGAGTTTCATTTCTTTCAACTCAGTTTCAGTTGCAGCTCCGACCTTGATGACTGCGACACCACCTGACAATTTTGCCAAGCGTTCTTGCAATTTTTCACGGTCAAACTCTGAAGTTGTGGTTTCGATTTGAGACTTGATAACCGCAACACGGTGAGAAATAGCTTCAGGATTTCCAGCACCTTCTACGATAACAGTGCTGTCTTTGTCCACAGTTACTCTCGCTGCTTGACCTAGCGCCTCAATAGTAGCGTCTTTCAACTCAAGACCAAGATCCTCTGTGATGACTGTTCCACCTGTCAAGATAGCGATATCTTCTAACATAGCCTTACGACGATCACCAAAGCCGGGAGCTTTGACAGCAACGACATTGAAAGTACCACGAATCTTGTTCAATACTAGGGTTGGAAGAGCTTCGCCATCTACATCATCTGCAATAATCAAGAGCGGACGATTGCTTTGGAGAATGCTTTCTAGAAGTGGCAAGATTTCTTGGATATTTGAAATTTTCTTATCAGTAATCAAAATGTATGGATTTTCAAGGTCAGCCACCATTTTTTCGCTATCTGTCACCATGTACTGTGATAGGTAACCACGGTCAAACTGCATTCCTTCCACGACTTCTAGCTCTGTTTCCATACCACGTGACTCTTCGATAGTAATGACACCGTCTTTACCAACTTTTTCCATAGCTTCAGAAATGTATTCACCGACTTTTTCAGAACGAGAAGATACAGCAGCAACCTGAGCAATGGCTTCTTTGTTGGCAACTGGAATGGCATTGTTTTTCAAAGCTTCTACTGCTGCGGCAACCGCTGCTTCAATCCCACGACGAATGCCGATTGGGTTGGCACCTGCGGTGACATTTTTGATTCCTTCGCGTACGATAGCTTGGGTCAAGACAGTTGCAGTTGTCGTTCCGTCACCTGCGATATCGTTGGTCTTTGAAGCCACTTCTGATACCAATTTGGCACCCATATTTTCAAAATGGTCTTCCAACTCGATTTCTTTGGCAATGGTCACACCGTCATTGGTAATCAATGGTGAACCAAATGATTTTTCAAGAACGACATTACGACCTTTTGGTCCCAAGGTTACTTTAACAGTGTCTGCAAGGATATCAACACCACGAACCATAGCTGAACGAGCATCAGATGAAAATTTAATTTCTTTTGACATACCTATTTCCTCCTATTATTCTTCCACAATTGCCAAGATATTGGCTTCGCCTACGATGATGTACTTTTCATCGCCATCCTTAACATCAATACCTGCATGGGCTTCAACTAAGACACGGTCTCCAGGCTTAACGCTTGGAGCAACCAAGTCACCATTCAAGGTACGAACACCTTGTCCAGTAGCTACAACTTGGGCTGTTTTGGTTTTTTCTTGGGCTGAGCCTGCAAGGACAAAGCCTCCAACAGTTTGTTCTTTTTCTTCGATTTTTAAGACCACACGGTCTCCTAATGGTTTCAACATCTGTTTTCCTCCATGATGAACTACATATTATTAGCACTCTTTATACCTGAGTGCTAATTCATAGTTCTATTGTATCACTTGGTCAGAAATAGTCAAGGAAAAAGTCTGACTTTGGCAAGATAAAAAGCTTGAGACCAACTCAGACTTTTCAATGTTTATACTCAATGAAAATCAAAGAGCAAACTAGGAAGCTAGCCGCAGGTTGCTCAAAGCACTGCTTTGAGGTTGTGGATAGAACTGACGAAGTCAGCTCAAAACATGGTTTTGAGGTTGTAGATAAGACTGACGAAGTCAGTTACCTATACATACGGCAAGGTGAAGCTGACGTGGTTTGAAGAGATTTTCGAAGAGTATTAAAATGGCAATTCTTCCTCTTCCAAAACCAAATCTGCCAAATCCTGTCCTGCGTTATTTTCACGCATGGCACGTTGGGCGCGGCTTTCCAAGAGTTGGAAGCCTATCACGAGAACTTCAGTCACATAGTTCATCTGGCCATTTTTCTCAAAGCGACGGGTACGCAACTCCCCATCAACAGAAATAAGACTACCTTTGGTTGCGTAACTTGCCATGGTTTCAGCTAATTTTCCCCAAAGAACCAGATTGACAAAGTCAGCTTCACGTTCGCCATTTTGGTCTTTGTAACGACGGTTCACAGCGATAGTTGCTCGCGCAACTGACTTGTCGTTGTTTGTTTTGTGCAATTCTGGTGTAGACGTCAAGCGTCCGATCATGATAACTTTATTATACATTTTTCATCCTCCTACTTATCTATTCGCAGGAAATCAAAAAAAGTTACAGAAATTTGTAACTTTTCGAGGAATTTTTTTACTTTTTATGAACCATAAATCCAGTCGCCTGTTGATTGGCCATAATAGTCATATCTGTAATCTGCACACGACGGGGCTGACTGGTCACATAGACCACTGTATCTGCGATATCTTGTGCTTGCAGGGCTTCTATTCCCTGATAGACGGTTGCAGCACGCTCTTTATCACCGTGAAAACGAACTGTAGAAAAATCTGTTTCGACAATTCCTGGCTGAATGGTGGTCACCTTGATGTCTGTCGCAATGGTATCAATTCGCAGACCATCTGAAAAAGTCTTAACTGCTGCCTTGGTGGCTGAATAGACAGCTGCCCCAGCATAGGCATAGATTCCTGCGGTCGATCCCATGTTGATAATATGACCTTGATTGGCTTTTACCATTGCTGGCAAGAAACAGCGAGTGACTGCCATCAAACCTTTGACATTGGTATCCAACATGGTCAGCATACCCAATTCTTCATAGTCTTGATAGGGAGCCAAGCCAAGAGCTAGTCCAGCGTTATTGACCAATATATCAATCTGCCCTATCGTTTCCAAAATATCGGAGCAGACAGTCTTGACCATGGTCATATCCGTGACATCCAGTGGAAAGGTCCAAACTGTTTGATTTGGAAAAGTTTCTGCAAACTCTGACTTGAGGGCCTCTAGTCTGTCTGTCCGTCGCCCTGTTAGAACGACATTCTCCCCCTGCTCCAGATAAGCACGCGCAATAGCTTCACCGATTCCTGAGGTCGCTCCTGTAATTACTACATTTTTTGCCATCTTATCCCCCTCTATCTGGTCTATCAAACACTGACAATTTCCTAGGCAGTCCAGTGTTTGGCTGGATCAAATGGAGTTCCGACAACTTGGTCTTCTGATAATTCAATAACCCCACGTTTTTGCGGAGCATTTGGCAAGGCAAGTTCACGAGGGCTACACATCATGCCAAAACTCTTTTCACCACGAAGTTCGCCTGGGAAAATGAGATTGCCTTTTGGCATCATCGCTCCAGGGAGAGCCACAATGGTTTTCAGCCCAAGACGCGCATTAGGTGCTCCTGCAACGATTTGCACTGTCTTATCACTTGCGACTGCAACTTGGCAGATGTTAAGGTGGTCACTATCTGGATGAGCTACCATCTCGACAATCTCACCAACAACAAACTTAGGTTCCTTGTCATTGACAATTTCTTCTGCAAATCCTTCCGCCCGCAATTCTTGGTTCAAACGTTCTACTTGCTCATCTGATAAAAAGACTTGACCGCGCTCCGCAATTTCAAACAAACTTGAAACTTCGAAAATATTCCAAGCTACTGTTTCTCCATTTTCTTTGAGGAAAACACGGGCTACCTTGCCTTTACGCTCCACGTCCAGTTTGGCATCTCCGCTGTTTTTCGCGATGATCATAAGGACATCGCCGACATGCTCTTTGTTATATGTAAAAATCATTCTTTCCTTTTTCTCCTATTTCAGTTCTGCTAAAAAGTCGTTAATTTGTTGCTTGCTTTTACGGTCACGATTGACAAATCGGCCGATTTCCTTGTCCTTTTCTAGCACAACAAGACTAGGAATGCCGTACACATCCCAGAGTTTGGCCAGATCCAGATACTGGTCACGGTCCACACGAATAAAGGTGAACTCAGGATTGGTCTCCTCAATCTCTGGCAAGGCTGGATAGATATAACGACAATCGCCACACCAGTCCGCCACAAAAAGGAAAACCTTCTTTCCATCTTGCTCGACAAAAACTGCGAGTTCTTCTATACTATCGGGGGTAATCATAAGACTTCCTCCTCATAGACCAGATCTTCATTTTCATAGACAAAGGTATAGTGACGACCATCCTTAAAAATGACCCCTCCGACGAGTCGCTCTAGACTACTTTCGTAGACTTGAACATAGAGAGTCGCAATCTCACCCATATCTGAGAAAAGTTCGCGCACGATAGCGGTCAACTCTTCTTGAGTCTTCATGAGCTTGTGATTATCTGCTGCTTTTTTAGCCCCCAAAGCAAGGGCACTTAGACCAGCCACAGTCAAGCCAGTCATCCATAATTTCTTAGCTTTCATACCATTCATTGTAACACAAAAAGGGCTCTAGGACAAATGAGGAAGCCGTATAGGAGCAAGGCAATTAAAAAACCTCTGATATTCTTCTCAAAGGTTCTGATTATGCTAATTACTGTTTTCAACTGCTGCAGTGACAAAGGCAGTGTAGAGTTCTTCTGGACGGTTTGGACGACTGGAAAGTTCAGGGTGATACTGACAAGCCACAAAGAATTTATTTTCAGGAATTTCCACAATTTCGACCAAACGATTATCAGGTGAAACTCCTGAGAAGACAAAACCTGCTGCCTCAAACTGCTCACGGAAGGCATTGTTAAACTCATAACGGTGACGGTGACGGCGTTGCACCACTTCTTGATTATGATAAGCAGCTGCTGCCTTAGAACCACGTTTCAACTTAGATGGATAAAGTCCCAAACGAAGGGTTCCACCCATATCCTCAACATCAACCTGGTCACGCATAATATCAATGATAGGGTATTTTGTATCTGGTGCAAGTTCAGCAGAATTGGCACCTTCAAGACCTAAAACGTGACGAGCAAACTCGATACAAGTCAACTGCATTCCCAAGCAGACTCCCAACATTGGAACGTCATTCTCACGCGCATAACGGATGGCTTGAATTTTTCCTTCCGTACCACGTTGACCGAAACCTCCTGGTACGATGATTCCGTCCGCATCAGACAAGAGCTCTGCCACATTCTCTGCTGTCACATCATTGGCATTGATCCAATTAATCTTCACTTCTGCGTCGTTGGCATACCCAGAGTGTTTCAAGGCTTCAACCACTGAGATGTAGGCATCTTGCAACTCCACATACTTACCAACGAGGGAAATCTTGACTTGTTTATTGAGGTTCATAACCTTGTCCACCATGGCTGACCACTCCGTCATATCCGCTGCTGGTGCATCTAGTTTCAAATGGTCACAAACAATTTGGTCCATGCCTTGTGCCTGCAAGTTCAATGGAATTTGGTAAAGGTGTTCGACATCCAAAGACTCGATAACAGCTTCTGGAGCCACGTCACAAAACTGAGCTAGTTTGTTTTTAATTCCTTGACCAGCTGGTTTCTCCGTACGAATGACCAACATATTTGGCTGGATTCCCAAACCACGCAATTCTTTTACAGAGTGTTGAGTTGGCTTGGTCTTCATTTCACCAGCAGCCTTGAGGTAAGGAAGCAAGGTTGTATGGATATACATAACATTATCCGCACCCACATCTGCCTTCATCTGACGAAGAGCCTCTAAAAATGGCAAGGACTCGATATCTCCAACGGTTCCACCAACCTCTGTGATAATAACATCAGAGTCAGTCGTTACAGCAGCACGCTTGATTTTTTCTTTCAAAGCATCTGTGATATGAGGAATGACTTGGACAGTTGCGCCAAGGTACTCGCCACGGCGTTCCTTACGAAGAACTTCACTGTAAATTTTACCAGTTGTCACGTTTGAATATTTATTGAGATTGATATCGATGAAACGTTCATAGTGACCCAAGTCCAAATCTGTCTCAGCCCCATCATCCGTCACAAAGACCTCCCCGTGCTGGTAAGGACTCATGGTTCCCGGATCGATATTGATATAAGGGTCAAACTTCTGAATAGTTACTTTAAGACCACGATTTTTCAAGAGACGGCCCAGACTTGCTGCGACAATCCCTTTCCCAATAGACGACACCACACCACCAGTTACAAAAATATATTTCGTAGACATAGATTCCTCTTTCTAAAATGCTCAAGGCCTTGTTAACTACGAGGGGAGATAGAAAACAAGACCCTTATGAATAACGACTTTTCCAGAAAACTTCCTGAAAAATAAAAATAGCTCCCTAGTAACTAGGGAGCCCCGACCTCTAAAAGAGGTGCCCGAACAATATAATACCTCAAAGCAGAACATTTGTCAACCCGAAGTGGTAAAAGATGAAAAAAGGAGATTGTTTTCAGAAAACCAACTAAAGATCCGCATCCAAACGGATGACCTGCTCAAGCAACAAAAAAAGAGATCTTACGATCTCCTCTGTGAAGTCTTTTACTCTTCTTCACTCGTTTCAGCGTCATCGTCAGAAAACTCGTCGTCTTCTTCGTTGAGATCCACGTCTTCACCCAAGTCATCAGGAGCGATTTCGTTGATTTCTGCATCGTAAGCTTCCACTTCATTTTTCTCATCATCTGGATTTTCATCATCATATGAAAGAGCTGGGTCTGCTTCGTATGCATCTTCATCTTCTGGATCATCTGCATTGTAGTCAATGGCATCTGAATCACCATCCATAAAGGCATTGACACGTTTTTTCTTAGCTTTTGGTGCTACTTCATCGTCGTCACTTTCTTCAAGAGCGATGATTTCTTCGTCGATTTCGTCTACACCATACCATGAACGAAGACCCCATTTGTTGTCTCCAAGAGAGATGAAGCTACCGTCAAAGTTCAACTCTGTGTAGAACAAAGGCAAAGCTTCGCGGATATCGCTGTTTGATGTTCCAAGGTAGTTTTGAATTTCGTTTACAAGATCGCTAAAATGCATCTCATGATCGCGACCACGAAGTTCCAAGATAGCACGCGCTACCTCAATCATAGATAGTTCACTTTTTTCTTGCCCAGCAAATACTTCTAATTCCAAAGCGTTTCTCCTCATTTTTACTACTATCGCCAGAGCAAACAGACTCTGACCTCATTTTATCATGTACTCTTTATTGTACGATAATTTTGCAGAATAGTCAAAGGTTAAATGGGAGAAAGTGACAGAACCTTTTATTCCTTTGCTACCCAGCCGATGGCATCGTGAGGTGGAGATATAGAAGCAAATTGACTAAGTTTGTTATACAGCTTCCTACTTCTATAAATCTAGTTTCTCTCTCAAATCTCTTAACTTACTTCTGTGTGTATCTAAATCATTTTCAAATATTTTTATCCTGGGATCTTCATTAGATACAATATAGAAGCATTTTTTTCTATGATCAAATGCTTCCCTAACATGTGCTAAAGCGTTTCGAATCTTTCTTTGTTCATTCCACAATGTATGAATATCTTGAGGAATATTCTCTTTTGTACAAAAATAACCTATCTGTTCATCATACTTGCCAGCTATCCCTTTTTCTCTTAAATGATATTCGATCTCAGCATGTTCACACATATACATTCCTCGAATAGCGTTTAATTCGTCCCATCTAGCTAATCCAATATCTATAGAATCTTTAAATTTCTGTTTAACATCTTCAACCGAATTCTTATCATCTACCGCAATAGATATAAATGAAAAATTAGTAAAAAGGTTAATATTATTCTCATCTTGCAATTTTTCAACAACTTTTTGAGATATTGTTGAATACTCATTTCGAGAATATAATACAAAAAAACGCTTATAATTTTTTGATTTTCTCACTTCAACTAAATAATCTAAACCCTTTTCAGCATCTACTCCTCCCCCTAAATCAAAGTCAGAAATAAAAAAGTCATATCGTTCTTCTCCACCTCTTGTCGTCAATAAGTCTTTTGCATCACTAATATTAGTAACAACTTTGATAATAGGTTGGTATCCCTTAGATTGTATATGTTGTTCTACCGCTTCAACTCTTCCCTGATGAGACCTTCTATTCGCACCAGTTATAGAATCTTCTAGCCAAATTACTCTCACTTCATTTCTCAATTTCAGTTACCCCATTTTTATTTCAAAATTAACAGTTAATGCATCTTGCGATACATATATTTCCCAGTTGTACTCGTCACAAATTTCTTTAACCAAATATAATCCGACACCTGTTCCAAAATTTTTTGAACTGATTCCTAGGTCAAATATCTTTTCAATAGGTTCTATCTTTATTGGTGCTGTGTCTGAGCTAATAACAAATTTATTTTCATTATCTAAAAAAGAACACTTTATAAAGGTTGCACCGTTATCAATAGCATTTGAAATTAAATTGTCTACTAAAATTGCAAACTCAAAAACATCTATTTCTTTTCCATATTCTCCAGGACCTATCTCATCAATAATCCTGTTTCTATGTGGACTAACCTTAAGATAGCTCTTTAAATATGACTTAATATCAATTAGTTGCTTACCTATTAAATCATAAGTACCTAATTTCAAAAACTGTCTTTTTATAGTACTAAGACGATCCGCACTTCTTTTAAAATCAATAATATATTCACTGACTCTATCATATTCATTAGTTTTTCGAAAATCTTCAGCTAAATCACTAATGGTATAAATTAAGTTATCGCTGATTGTATTTAATTCATGAACAAATAATTCCTGTTTTTCTGGATCTTTTTCTTGTAGCATTACTTTTTGAATAGTATTTTGCGTTTCTAATTGAGCATTTGTTTCTATCAAGTGTTCATTTTTTTGTTCCAGTATCTCAGCCTTTTGTTCAGCTATTCTTTTTTCTCTTTCTTCTTGTCGCCGAGCCTCTCTTTCTTTTCTTCTTTCCTCCCTCTCTATTTCGAGCCTTCTTTCATCTTCCATGCGATCTTCGGCACTAATTTGTGTAGATATTTTATTTCTTTCACTAATCAATTTATTAATAATTGGTTTCAAAATATTGATTAGTAGCTTAACTCGTTCGTCTTCTCTTAAAAATCCTTCACGAGAGGATGTTGAAATATCTTCAAGTTCATCATTATCTAGGATATCGAAAGATATTTCTCCTTCTAAATAAACTCTCATTGCTTGAGTATTATCTAAATACTCAAGAAAGTTTTCCACAGCTAACTTATCACGAACATATAATTTCAACCTATTAGGTTTATAAACATCATTTTTAACAAAATTTGGATCATTTTGTTTAGCTTCATTTGTATTTATTGTTGAATGAATACCAATCCAACCTTTAAGTTCATAGGGAAAAAACTTAGATTCTCCAGAAGTAGTTATGAACCTTCCTATACCTGATATATTTTCAAAATCTTCTTTTGAAAATTTGACAACATCCCTTCGTTTGTTCCTAAACTCTGGATATTTGCTATTTGGGATTAATACACTTTTCGATAATTTATTGGATAAATTATTTTCTAAATCATTTTCAAAAAAGGCAAAAAAGTTTTTGAACGCTATTTTTTTCTCTACTTTTTCAAATGTTACTCTTTGTCGAGAATCTGTAATATAGGCCACTTCTATCCCTGCATTAATATTATCTAAAAGATAGTAATCGGCCAAGCGAAGTTTTAAAGATTCGAATTTTGTCTCAGCAAATCCTGACATATTTACATCCACTAGTTTTACTAGAGTTCCTGTATCATATTGTTCCCATAATTCTCTATTTTCAATTCCAACTTCTGAAGCATTTACTCTTATTAATTCTGGAACATCATTATCATTTTTATCAGTTGAATCTAACATCCATGCAGTTGTGACACCCGCTTTTTTTGAAACAATATAGTACTTTTTAGATAGAAACAACGTAGCTAGTTTACCTATTCCCTTACGTCCTTTAGTCCTATCTGACAATTCATTTTCAGACAAGCGCTTATTCCTACCTATTAAAACATATTTTGTGGCCAAGTCATTATAAGACATACCGCTCCCATTATCTATTATCTCCAAAATAGATTTTTTTTTATTAATAGAATTAATATATAATTTTACATTTGTTGCGCCAGCATCTAATCCATTTGCTACAAGTTCAGAAATAGCACTCCATCTATTAGTGTACATTTGTTTACCAAGCAAAGTTAAAGCATAGTATGAAAAATTGAATTGGATTATATTTTTTTCTGTCATATTTATTCCTTTTCACAAATTATTTTCTTCAAAGAAATCTTTTATTCTATTCGCTAAATGAATACTTAAAATTGGAGGGACAGCATTGCCAATCTGAGTATTAATTGCTTGTAGACCTCCGACAAACTTATAATTATCTGGAAAAGACTGTATTCTTGCACCTTCCCTTGCAGTCAAAGCTCTATTTTGACTAGGATGAATGCACCGTAAGGAGGATGGAGTTGATAAATTATTTGTTATGGTCGTTGAAGGTCTATCCCACCACAATCTACCGTAGGTATTATTATAGCCAGAAGTCAGGTATAAATCTTTATCTAAAATACCATCTTCTACCATCCTATTAATATCGTTTTTTCCTTGCCCCTCTCCAAGAGCTCTCATTATTTTTTGTAATCTCAAACCATGATTTCGACTAACATGATTAAGTAGCTCGGTTTGATTTCCTTTTAATAAAGCTTGGTACTCTGTTCTTGGTTCACATATATAATTATTTTTTTGTTCATTATTTCCTAATATAGGTAAATCACTAATTGCATCTCTTAATGTAATTTCATTGTTTAGGGTAGTTTCTTCTGGGAATGTCCACTCGAACTTAATTTTTAAATCCTTTCTTATCCCTATCAAAAAGACACGTTCTCTATTTTGAGGAACACCAAAATCTTTTGCATTAATTAATTTAGTAAAAACGTCATAACCACTGACATCACCAAAACTTGATAAATCATTAAAACTTTCTTTTACATTTCTAATGATTGGGCCGTTCTGTTCATTTTTCATAGTTAAAAGTCCATAAACATTTTCAAAAACAAACATCTTAGGTTGGATAAAAGAAAGTATCCTTCGATATTCTCTATACATTTTAGCTCTTTTATCATATTGTCTCTTACCAACCGTACTAAATGACTGACAAGGTGGTCCACCAATAACTAAATCAACTCTTTTTGAACTGATTCCTTTGGATTTTAAAAAATGTTCATCTATATTAGCAATATCTTCCTCAATCATAGTAACTCTAGGATAATTTTGTCTGAAAGCTTCTGCTGCATCATGATTGAATTCATTTGCAAATCTAATGTTAAAGTCATTTCTGGAAACAAATTTATTATTTTTAATTGTATTCTGAAAGCCAAAAGTCAATCCTCCAGCACCAGAAAATAAGTCTACAACTTCTATCATTTCTTACCTTTTTTCAAAAAATATTCTCATTTTTCATTATACCAAAAACCCCAGCAAATTGCCGAGGTTTATAGTTTATTTCACCAACTTCTTCATCTCATCAATACGTGCTACGGTCGCGTCGTACTTAGCCTGGTAGTCGGCTTGTTTGTCGCGTTCTTTTTGGACGACTTCTGGTTTGGCGTTGGCTACGAAGCGTTCGTTAGAGAGCTTCTTAGCGACCATATCCAGTTCTTTTTGCCATTTAGCCAGTTCCTTGTCGAGACGAGCTAGTTCTTCTTCGACATTGAGGAGGTCTGCCAGTGGCAGGTAGATTTCTGCTCCTGTGATGACGCTTGACATAGCGAGTTCAGGTGCAGGGATATTTGATGCGATTTCCAAGTGTTCTGGATTTGTGAAGCGTTTGATGTAGTTGACATTACTGTTAAAGAAGGCTTCCAAGTCGCTATCGCTTGTCTTAACAAGGATGGTGATTGGCTTGCTTGGTGCAACGTTCACTTCCGCACGCGCATTACGAACGGCACGGATCAAGTCTTTGAGGCTTTCGACACCTGTGTGGGCCGCAAGGTCTTCAAAGGCTGGGTTAACAGTTGGGTATTCTGCTATAACGATAGAGCCTTCTGAGATTTGTCCAAAGATTTCCTCTGTCACGAATGGCATGATTGGGTGAAGGAGTCGAAGGATCTTGTCCAAAGTATAAAGGAGAACAGAACGTGTGATGACTTTCTCTTCTTCGTTATCGCTATAAAGGACTTCCTTGGTCAACTCAACGTACCAGTCCGCAAATTCGTCCCAGATGAAGTTGTAGAGGATATGGCCAGCCACACCAAACTCGAACTTGTCAAAGTTTTCAGTGACTTTGCCGATGGTTTCATTGAGGTTGTGGAGAATCCAGCGGTCAGTAACATTTCCAGCTTCCTTGTTAACAACTTTTTCCACATTGGCAGTTGCTTGCTCAAGTGTCAAACCTTCATTGTTCATGAGGATGTAGCGAGAGATATTCCAAATCTTGTTAATGAAGTTCCATGAAGCATCCATTTTCTCATAAGAGAAGCGCACGTCTTGACCTGGTGCAGAACCGTTTGAAAGGAACCAACGAAGGGCATCTGCGCCGTATTTCTCGATGACATCCATTGGATCAATCCCATTACCGAGAGATTTAGACATCTTACGTCCTTGCTCGTCACGGATGAGACCGTGGATAAGGACGTTTTTAAATGGCTGACGACCTGTGAATTCTAATGATTGGAAGATCATACGAGACACCCAGAAGAAGATGATGTCGTAACCTGTTACCAAGGTTGAAGTTGGGAAGTAACGTTTGAAGTCTTCTGAGTCAATATCAGGCCAGCCCATAGTTGAGAATGGCCAAAGGGCAGAACTGAACCAAGTATCCAATACGTCTTCGTCCTGAGTCCATCCGTCACCTTCTGGAGCTTCTTCGCCGATGTACATTTCACCCTCAGCATTGTACCAAGCAGGGATTTGGTGACCCCACCAGAGCTGGCGAGAGATAACCCAGTCATGGACATTTTCCATCCATTGGAGGAAGGTATCGTTGAAACGAGGTGGGTAGAATTCTACCTTGTCGTCTGTGTCTTGGTTGGCAATGGCATTCTTAGCCAATTGGTCCATCTTGACGAACCATTGAGTAGACAAGCGTGGCTCAACCACTACACCTGTACGCTCTGAGTGACCAACACTGTGAACACGTTTTTCGATTTTAACGAGGGCACCGATTTCTTCCAACCTAGCAACGACTGCCTTACGAGCTTCAAAACGGTCCATGCCAGCAAATTCGAAGGCCAAGTCGTTCATGGTTCCGTCGTCGTTCATGACGTTAACTTGTGGCAAGTTATGGCGTTGACCAACCAAGAAGTCGTTTGGATCGTGGGCAGGTGTGATTTTCACGACACCAGTACCAAACTCAGGGTCAGCGTGTTCGTCAGCAACGATTGGAATTAGTTTATTAGCGATTGGAAGGATGACATTTTTACCAATCAAGTCCTTGTAGCGCGGGTCTTCTGGATTGACCGCAACCGCAACGTCCCCAAACATGGTCTCAGGACGAGTTGTCGCAACTTCAAGGGCGCGTGAACCGTCTTCTAGCATGTAGTTCATGTGGTAGAAGGCACCTTCGACATCCTTGTGAATCACCTCGATATCAGAAAGAGCTGTGCGAGCTGCTGGGTCCCAGTTGATGATAAACTCACCGCGGTAGATCCAGCCTTTCTTGTAAAGGTCGACAAAGACCTTGCGGACGGCTTTTGACAGACCTTCATCAAGAGTGAAACGCTCACGAGAGTAATCTACAGAGAGGCCCATCTTGCCCCATTGTTCCTTGATAGTAGTGGCATACTCGTCTTTCCATTCCCAGACTTTCTCTAGGAATTTCTCACGACCGAGGTCATAGCGGGAAATACCCTCACCACGCAAGCGCTCCTCAACCTTAGCTTGAGTTGCAATTCCAGCGTGGTCCATACCTGGAAGCCAAAGCGTATCAAAGCCTTGCATGCGTTTTTGACGGATGATGATATCTTGGAGAGTCGTGTCCCAAGCGTGACCAAGGTGAAGTTTACCAGTTACGTTTGGTGGTGGAATGACGATAGAATAAGGCTTAGCCTTTTTATCGCCAGAAGGCTTGAAAACATCCGCATCAAGCCATTTTTGGTAACGACCAGCCTCAACCTCGGCTGGATTGTATTTAGGTGAAAGTTCTTTAGACATGTGTGTGTCCTTTCTAGTTAATTTCTAAGCTACTTTGATAAGCATCTAAAATATCAATAGTATCTCTTATAATAGGGCTCTGTGTGGCTTTGTAAAGAGATTTATTCCCAATAATATAAAACTCTTCTTTAGCTCTAGTCGCTGCAACGTTTAAAATATTGGGTTCAGAGACAGCCCAACGAGCAGCCCCCTCACTCATATTATCTGCTCCAAGCACAAAATATACAATCTTATTTTCTTTTCCTTGGAAAGTATGTACCGTCCCTACATTTATAGGTTTTCCATTTTCCCGCTTTGTGAAACCGATTTTATCTAGTTCTTTTGCTAGTTGAACCGATACATTTTTAAAAGGAGTAATGACATAGATATCATCAAATTCCTCATGTCTTTTCTGCAACTCTTCTTTCAAATAATCAGCTTGCTCAGGAACAAATTTATCCTTAGCACCTCCACCAACGTCAAACCATTCTCCCAGACCTCGAGCTTCTTCCTTTCCTTGAACCATTAAATTATCATAAGAAATTTTATTGGAAATACTGAACATCGGATCACTAGAACGACGATGAACCCAGAGAGGAAGTCCTATCCATGTCCCATCTTGTTTTTTAAAACCATATCTACTAGCAGAATCCATCAATTCTTGCGTTGATGATACAAGATATTTAAAGGCTATCTTGTGGTGCTGTGCTAAAAATCCTAAAATATTTTTATCCATAGTCTGTACTGGTTGTATTTGAGAAGGATCTCCAACAGCCATAATACGTTTACTTCTAAAAATAGCCCCCACACTTGCTTGAGGTAATGCCTGACCAGCTTCATCAATAAATACATTACCGATACTATTTTCAGGCAAACACCGAAACATGGAATTAAAGCTTGCAAAAGTTGTACTAATAACTGGAACAGTGAAATTGACCCAATCCCACGCAGCTTTATATAAATCACTAGCATTATCTCTCATTGAATAGTTTTGAGGCTTCTCCCAAATCCATAATGCTTTTTCAAAATGCTTTTTATTGTCATATATAAATTGCTTCCTAACTGCCAGTGCTTTAATAAACAAACGACTCTGCTCTTCTCGATAGTCATCATCAAACCAAAAATTTGATACTTGTAGTTCTTCATATGGAACAGAAAAATTCAACTTTTTAACAGGGTATGTAGCAAGTTCCGATTGTAATTTCAAAATTTTTTCCTGATGACGAATTAATTTATCTTCTTGTTTAGATTTCCATTCATTATATCTCTGTTGCCTTTGACTCAATTGATTTAATTCAAGTTCATGCATTTTTATCTCTTTTTGCAAACCGTGGCAATATTGACTTTCATCATGTACTTTCTTCAGTTCTGCTTTTAGACTTTCATTCGCTTGATTCAATCTCGTAAAATAAGTATCTAATTTCGATGGTGTGAAAAGTCTTTTTAACCATAAGAAACGTGGAGCTTGTAATTTTATCAACTCAACATCTTGTGCTGCTATCTGTTTGTTAACATTTAACATAGAAATAAGACGCTCATGCTCAAACAGCTCAGATTCTATTTCCTTTTTACTATTTTCTAATTGAATATGTTTATCCCGTATTTTAGATAGTTCTGAACGTCTTTGGGCATCATCCTGATGAAACTCTATCTCAACCTGCTGGTAAGCATTTTTCAATTTTACATGCAATCGAATCTTATCTGCTATATCTTGCATCTTTTCTCTTTTATCAAATAGCTTCTGATATTGAATTTTAAACTCTTCGTATACTGATGGATTCGATTGAAATTTATCCGAATTCAACTCTTGTCGTATTGCTTTTAAAACATTTTGCAGACGGTCTCTATTCTGTTTTTTTCCACCTNCTATCGAAAACAATCCCCAATATTTTTTGTCGTTAGAAACATCTTCATCTTCTAACAATAAATCATTACTGATTTCAGCAAAATAATCAATTTTCTTTAATTCATCTAACCAATTTAATTTCTGATAAATTTCTTTTCTTTGGGGTAATTCATTAACAATATTTTTAACAGCACCATTATTAGAACTTGCAACTACGATTCCCTTTTCTGCAATTTCTTTTGGTAATTTTGCAATAAGATCAGATTTGTCATGACAAACTAGATTCCCTTTAAGCTTAGGAGCCGATAATTCACTAATAATTCTCGCCTGTTCCGTTACCAGATCTGCAAAAATATCTTTTAAAAGTGTCGTTTTACCAGTTCCCGGAGGACCATTGACACTTCTCACATCTTCATCCGCATTCGAAGCTAAATTTACAGCTACTTGTTGCATCATGGACAGAGCATATTTAGGGTTACTAGGAAATCTTCCTAATGGATAATTTTTCGGTTCAAGTATAGTTTCTAAATCTTTGGGATTAAAATAGGATGATTCTTTATTGCCGTCCAGATTGACCCTTACAGAATCGGATCCTGATAAATAACGATTGAGATTTTCATTATAAATTGATTTTGCATATTTCAAATCCTTTAGAAAAAATGAATGTAAATTTATTTCGTCATCGAAATTCTTAACAAAATAATATCTGCAATCACTTGGTGAAATCTCATACTTTTTGAGAAGTTTACTAAAAACTTCATTGAACTCTCCATCAAGAAACGCCTGACCTAACTGTTCTCGAAGCTCATTTTCTGCTATTAAAAAATCTTTAGGCAATTCCCTATTTTTGAAAATTTGCCCACTCATGGTTAAAAAAAACTTATCAGCCAAGAACTTCAAATCTTTATCAAAGTATAGAGCAAAAGTAAATTTATAAGAAGCTCTTCCCAATTCTTCCTCCGTCGCTTTTAAATTGTATTTGCCTCTTAACACTTCAATAATTTTTCGAAAAGGGAAAATTCCACAATAAACAGCAATCCCTGAACTGGATTTTAATTTTTGACGTTTAAAAAAATCTTTTAATATTGATTGATAATCATCACCTTGAAAAATCTTATACTTAGAATCACTTTTTTCAATATTCCCTTCTGATAATTGTTCTACTGTAATCCAGACATCTAATATTTGATTATGACTACTTCTCATCATGTCTCCCTTAAAGCATATAAAAACAAGAATATATCTTACTCATTAAAAACTCTCCCACTCACTCTTCAGCAAGCCATATATCAGACTGTCACAGCGATTGTCTTGGGCATCTTTACGGTCTCGGATACGAGCTTCGAGGGTGAAGCCAAGCTTCTCTGCGACTCGTTGACTTTGGACATTGTAGCCAAAGCAGGACAATTCAATCTTATGAAGATCCAGTTCTCTAAAAGCTAGATTAATCAAGGCACGCGCCGCTTCGGGCACATAGCCTCGCCCCCAGTAGTCTGGGTGCAAGGTATAGCCAATCTCAAGAACATCATCTTCATGGCGATGGTTGAAATCAACAGAGCCGATGATGGTTTCGGTCCCTTTGACCACAATGCCGTAGCCAGCTGGGAGATTGTCCTTTTGATTGCGTTCAGGAAGGATATGCTCTAGGTAATAAATCTCATCTTCCAAGCTCTTGACGGGTGGAAAGCCTGCTGGATAGGCGACCTCTGGTAAACTAGCGTAGGCATAGATATCCTCGGCATCAGCTACTGTACGGACTCGCAAGACAAGTCGCTCGGTCTCTATCCGTTCTGGTAATTCTGCTCTTGTCATCTTCCTCCCTCGCTTTCCATAAAAAAATGTCCCTGCCATCTACATGACAGGGACGAATGTGCTAATCCGCGGTACCACCCAATTTCGGGCAGTTGCCCGCATCTTTGTTTATTTCAATTTTCATCCATCAGCAACCAGTTTTGACACATTTGTGGACTTCTCAGCACCGCCACTTTCTGTAAAATGTGGGATTCAAAACACCTCTAATGGCTCTATTGTAGCAAGATTTTTTCGGAAATGCAAGGGACAAGAAAGATTACTTGAAGCTGATTCCGTGTTCTTTTAATTTCTTAATCGTAGCTGGGCCGATTCCTTTCAAGGCAAGGAGTTCTTTTTCTGTCCAGTTTTTGAAGTCAGAAGCCGACTTGATGCCTTCATCATAGAAAGTCTTAGCACGATCTACCGAGAGGCCTCCCAAAGTGGCTGCGAAATCTTCTACTGAATTGGCTACTTTTTGAGCTTGTTCCTTGGTTGCTTCTACTGCTTGTTCCACTTTTTTAGAGACAACTTTTCCTGCTTCGCTGGCAGATTTTTCTGCATGTTTCACGACTTTCTTGGTCTCTTCCACAACCTTAGTCACAGTATTTGAAAAGGCACCTGAACGACGAAGGCTATTTCGCAATTGTTTTTTACGTTGGAGTTTCTTTGACATGATAAAATCCTTTCAATAAAAAATCCCTGATCTGACAAGGATTTAATAAAGATATTCTATCAAGATTTCGATAAAAAATCAAGAAAGTATCACTATTTTAATAATTTCGCTCGCCAAACAATCCTTCTGGCAAATCATGAAATCCCTTGCCTGCCTTGAAATTTTCAAACTTTCCAAGCAAGAACTGGTAGGCATCCAAGCGGCTTTCGTAGCGAATCATGGCATCTTTGGCACGCTCGTCTTGGTCTTCTTCGTAGACCTTTTGACTTTCCTTGTGCGCCATGTCGTTGATCATGATCTGGGTATTGACCCAGGCTTCAAATTCCTTCATAAATTCTTGTTCGTAACTCATTGATTCTCCTTATTCTAATCCACGGAAATAGTCCGTATCAATCTCTCGGTAGGGTTGGATATCCTGAACATACTCTAGCACGCCTTGGAATTCCCCGTTTTCATCGTGTACCGCAGCATAGGTGATGTGGACAAACTTGCCTCGCGACTCTGACTTAAACCACATTTCATACTTGTCCTTGACCCCTTCACGAAGACCTTTCATAACGGCCTTCACCTTTTCTAAGTACTTGGGCGGATGACAAAGTTCTACATTACGCCCGACTTGGGACGGCGTACGTTTGAAAATCATCTCATCAGCTGGCGTATTGTCATTGTAATACTGAAAAATATCGTCCTTATTAACAAAAGTGATCTCCATAGGGAGGTGATTGAGGATGAGGTTGGCCTGCTCGACGGAGAGATAGCCATTGCCAAAAGCCTGTTGTCTATGGCGGTCCAACACTGCTTCCTTTTCCTTAGGGGTAAAGGTAATGGTGAACTGGCCTTCTGGTGTATCGATAACTTGCTGAACTTGACCTTCTGCTGTGTCTAGCTGCACGGGCTCCTCTGAGCTCTTTTCCTCAACGAAACTCTGTCGTTCTGGCACCCATTTCTCAGACGGACGGATGATGGCATAGCCATAAGCATCACTCTCCTCCGCAATCTGAATCCAGTCATCCTGAGTGAAAGACTCAAGAAGAATCATGAGGAGGATGGACTCTTCCTTGAAAATCATACTTTCAAACTCTGTCGCAAAAGCTTCGAAAGCTTCCTTTACACTGCCAATCGACACTTCTGGTAGTGACTTGGCTGTCGTCAGAGCTGTCTGAAAGAGTTCTCTGATCTGATCATCCACTCCCCACATGACCTTAGGGGGTGAATCGTGACCATAACGCTCCATGATGGGGAAAAAGAGCTCTTCCTTGCGCTGGTAGTGGATGTCAAATTGCCCCAAAAGCCCCATTTGACGGACCAAACCCTTGCGCATCTCCGCAAGCATTTCCTCGTCTTCCATAGTCTCATAGGTATCCAACAATCTCCGAATGCGAATCAAGGCAGCACGGAGAGCTAGATTTTCATCCTTGAAGACGCGAACTGGGTGACCTGGGTGTTCAGTATCCTCTACTTCGACGCCCTTAACAGCGTTTTTAAAAAGATTGGCATGGACATCACAGAGCTCCATGACATCTTCAAAGGTGACACCTGAGTCTGAGTTCATCAGCTCATGTTCCATGAGGGAAATCTCGATGGCCGAGACACCCGTAAAGGTCGCATCAAAACGCTCCTGAACCGACTCAGGAGAGGCACCATTATGCAATTCTAACAAAATATCCCGTAGGATATGAATCCGTTCATCTGCCATTAGTCTAATCCAATCACTTCGTAACCATTCGCTTCCAGTGTGCGGACAATCTTGTCCATAGGAGTTCCTTCGAGCTTAGAACCCTGTTTGAGCGATACCTTGCGACCGACTGTATTGCGCATCAAGGGATTAGCAAGTGGTTTAAAACCCAGCTCCACTAGGATTTCCAAGACTTCTGGATGCTTGTCTACCACTTCCGCAACGGGAATTGACACATCGATGATATTGTCCATGACGACCTCCATGTATGTTCTAAAATGATTTTCCTGCTTATATTATACCATAAGCCTGACTAGCAAACACTAAAAAAGAGGGGCAACCCCTCTTTCTTAATTTTTATCCAGATTGCGTAGCATCTCGTCAATCTTGTTTCCATATTCAATGGATTCATCTTTGACGAAGGTTAAATCTGGGATTTTGTACAATTTCAAATTGCGACCAAGTTCACGTTTGATGGTACCAGTTGCTTTTTCAAGCCCGATTTGTGCTTTTTGGTTATCCGAAGCAAGGTTACTCAAAATGGTATAGTAAACCTTGGCAACAGACAAGTCACCTAGCATCTGAACATCTGTAATGGTCACACCTTGGACACGCGGATCACGGACTTTCTTTTGCAAAATCTCATTGACTTCACGCTTGATTTCCATGCCCACACGATCCGTACGGAAATGATTTGCCATGATATTCCTTTCTCTACTTTGAACCAAAAGCTAGGCCAGCAGACCTAGCTATTTTTAAACTTTTTGATTTTCAATTCAAATTGAAACGAAGTTCAATTTGAACTCATCCGCTTCTTTCGCTGTGGTGAAAGTGATTGGACTGATAATTCAGTTCAATCACAGGGGATTTTTGAGACTCTAGGCTCAAAAATAAGCAATGAAACCATCGGTTTGCTTGCGTCCCTCACCACTAAGAAAGGAGCAAAAAATCTTATCTCTTGATTTCTTCCATGACATAGGCCTCAATCACATCATCCATCTTGATGTCATTGTAGCCATCGATCATCAATCCACCTTCACGACCGTTTGTAACTTCTTTGACGTCGTCTTTGTAGTGTTTCAAGCTTGCGAGTTCGCCGTCATAGATAACGACACCGTCACGGATGACACGAACTTTAGAATCACGGGTAACCTTACCACTCATAACCATAAATCCACCGATGGTTCCTACTTTAGATACCTTGAAGGTTTCACGGATAACTGCTTCACCGATAACTTTTTCTTCAAATTCTGGATCAAGCATCCCTTTCATGGCTTCTTCCATCTCTTCGATAACCTTGTAGATAATGCTGTGGAGACGGATTTCTACATCGTCAGCTTCCGCTTGTTGACGCGCTTGTGGTGTAGGGCGTACGTTGAAACCAACGATAAAGGCATTTGAAGCTTCCGCAAGGGTCACGTCAGATTCATTGATAGCACCGACTGCCGAGTGGACAATAGTAACTTTGACACCTTCTACATCGATCTTTTGAAGTGAGGCAGAAAGGGCTTCGACAGAACCTTGTACGTCGGCCTTGATGATAACGTTAACCGACTTAAGTTCACCAGCTTTAAGCGTATCAAAGAGGTTTTCAAGGCTGACACGTTGGGTAGCTTGGCGTTGTTTCATGAGGGCACGTTTCGCACGCTCTTCACCTGCTGCACGCGCAGATTTTTCATCCTCGTAAACGGCAAAATGGTCACCCGCCATTGGCGCTTCGTTTAGACCTGTGATAGAAACCGGCGTTGATGGGCCTGCAACCTTAACACGACGACCAAGGTCATTGGTCATGGCACGGACACGACCGAAGGTATTTCCGACAACGATTGGGTCTTGGACATTCAAGGTACCTTGTTGAACAAGAAGGGTTGCAACTGCACCTTTTCCTTTATCCAAGCGCGCTTCGATAACCGTACCAATCGCACGAACTGTTGGGTCTGCCTTGAGTTCTTGGATTTCAGCTACAAGAAGGACTGTTTCCAAGAGTTCATCGATATTTTGGTTGAATTTAGCCGAGATTTCGACAAACTCAGAATCTCCACCCCAAGCTGTTGACATAACCCCATGCTCTGCCAATTCACCGATAACACGTTCTGGGTTGGCACCTGGTTTATCAATCTTGTTGATAGCTACGATAATTGGAACGTTGGCCGCTTTTGAGTGGTTGATGGCTTCGATAGTCTGAGGCATAACCCCGTCATCTGCCGCAACGACCAAGATGGTAATATCGGTAACAGAAGCACCACGCGCACGCATAGAGGTAAAGGCTGCGTGCCCTGGTGTATCAAGGAAGGTAATCTTCTTGCCATTTTCCACGATTTGGTAGGCACCAATATGCTGAGTGATACCACCTGCTTCACCTGTCGCAACACGAGAGTTACGAAGGGTATCCAAGAGGGTTGTTTTACCATGGTCAACGTGTCCCATGATGGTTACAACTGGTGGACGCTCAACCAATTCATCTTCATTGAGATAGCCATCTTCGACGAAGAAACGTTCGATGTCGGCATTATCCACTTCAACCTTTTGTTTGGCTTCGATGCCGTAATCCACCATGAGGAGTTCGATGGTTTCTCCATCCAAGGATTGGTTTTGTGTGGCCATCACACCCATCATAAAGAGTTTCTTAACAATTTCTGCTGGTTCACGTTTGATACGTTTTGCGATTTCCGCAACAGTCATACCATCTGTATACTCAAATTCTGTTGGCAATTCGTGGAACTTACGCTCTGTAACAGGTTTTGGAGCCTGGTTACGGTTGTTTTGCTTGTTCCCTTTTTTATTTTTCTTGTTGTTATTCCAGTTACTATTCTTTTGATTTCTCACTTGATTTTGACTACTTCGATTCTTTTGTTGTTTTCTAGGACCATCTTCTTCGTGATCATAATCATCACGTTCTTTGTCTGGTCGAGCTTGTTTTTTACGACGTGTATCCACTGGCGCTTCTTTCGCTACAGGAGCTACTGTTACGGCTGGCTGCGTTTGTTCAGCTAGCTTAGCAGCTTCCTCAAAGATTTCCTCAGGCTCCTTGCGTTTATTAGCTTGAGCCAAGGCTTCTTTGGCAGCTTGCGATTGTTTGAAGCGCTCCTCGCTTGAGCGTGCGTACTCTGCATTTTGCTCTGCTTTTAGGGCTGCTGCACGGGCTTTAAAGTCAACACGTGGTCCAGCTTGCTTGGACTGGAAGTCTTGCTGCTGACGGCGATCATTGCCACGATTCCCTTGACCTTGTGGTTTTTTCCCTTGGTCGTTAAATCGGCGATTGTCGCGGTTTCCTTGACCAGGTTTGCCACCATTACGACCGTCATTTTTCTGATGGTTGCCGTTTTGTTGTTGGTCACGGTTGTTGCCCTTGTTTTGTTTGCGTCGCTCTGCCTGCTCTTTGGCACGCGCCTCACGCTCCGCCTTGAAGTTTCGACTCTGTGGTCTTGCGGCCACTACTTTTTCTTCCTTAGGAGCTGCAGGTGTAGCTGGCTTACTTTCTTCCTTAGCGGCAGCTGGTTTAGCCGATGCAGACTTTTCTGCTTTCTTTTCTACACTTGCTTTTGGTGCTGCAGGTTTTTCTTCTGCTTTTGGAGCAGCTGGTTTAAAGCTAGCTGCGATTTGTTCAGCAGCAGCAGCTTCCACGCTCGATGAGTGGCTTTTCACATCCAAGCCCAACTCTTTTGCACGCGCTACAACTTCTTTACTTTCTTTTCCAAGTTCTTTTGCGATTTCGTACAATCTTTTCTTAGACAAATCATGTCCTCCTCTTCTATTCCATAAGAGACCTCATTTTCTTTGTAAATCCAGCATCTGTCACAGCCAAAACCTTTCTCGATTTTCCGACTGCTATGCTTAATTCCAGTGTTGAAAACACGGTTATAACTTCTACTTGATAATAGTCACTTTTATCTTGAATCTTCTTGGTCAGATTGGGACCAGCATCATGGGCTAGAAAGACTAGCTTGGCTTTCTGGTCTTGGATGGCCTTGACCACCAATTCCTCCCCTGATATGATCCGGCCTGCTCGCTGAGCAAGTCCCAAGAGATTGCTTATCTTTTGCTTATTCAAGTCCTAACTCTCTTCTTTTCACTTTGTGATCCACATAGGCGATCAACTCGTCATAAAAGCTTTCTTCAACTTCCATGTTAAAGCTGCGGTTAAAGACTTTCTTCTTTTTTGCCTCTAGGGCTTCTGCATTGTCTAGCTTGATATAAGCGCCACGGCCATTGGCCTTGCCTGTCGGATCGATAAAGACCTGTCCTTCTTTGTTCTTGACAATGCGGAGCAAATCACGTTTATCAATCACTTCGTTGGATACAACAGACTTGCGCAAAGGGATTTTTCTTGTTTTCATCTTTCCCTCCTCTAGCAGCTTTTATTCTTCCGTCAATTCGTCCGCAGCTGCGTAATCCACTTGACCTGCTTCTTCCATAGCTTCAAACTCACTTGCAGACTTGATATCGATACGGTAACCCGTCAAGTGAGCTGCCAAGCGAACGTTTTGTCCACGACGACCGATAGCAAGAGAAAGCTTGTTATCAGGTACAACGACCAAGGCACGTTTGCTATCATTTTCATCAAAGATAACTTGGTCAACCTCTGCAGGTGCGATGGCATTGTAGATAAACTCAGCTGGATCCGCTACCCACTCAATAACGTCGATGTTTTCTTCGACAGGAATCATGCGGTCGCTCTTGGCATCGTAGCGAGCTGGGTGGAATTTGCTGGTGATCTTCTTGATGTTAGCACCACCACGTCCAACGATTGTACCGATAGCGTCCACGTTTGGATTGTGGCTACGAACAGCAACCTTGGTACGGTCACCTGCTTCACGAGCTACGCTCATGATTTCAACAGTTCCATCGTAGACTTCTGGAATTTCTTGCTCCATCAAACGCTTAATCATCTCTGGATGGCTACGGCTAACAAAGACGTTCACACCACGAGGATTGTCTTCAACCTTGTAAACATAAACTTCGATACGGTCGTGAGAAGCAAAAACTTCTCCAGGAATTTGGTCTTGTTTTGACAATTGGGCTTCGATGCTACCAAGGTTGACATAGATAAAGCGGTTGTCAAAGCGTTCTACAGTACCTGACATGATTTCTTGCTCATGTTCTTTATAAGTATTGTAAGTGATGGCACGTGTTTGCTTGCGCATTTTTTCCATGATGGTTTGTTTAGCAGATTGGGCTGCTACACGACCAAACTCAGCAGGTGCTTCTTCAAACTTGATTTTATCACCAAGCTCATAAGCTGAATTAATGGCAAGAGCATCTTTCAAGCTGATTTCCAAACGGCTGTCAAATACTTCATCAACAACTTCACGAACAGTATAGACAGTAAAGTCACCTGTTTTTTCGTTGAAGTCGATAGCTACGCTGTCAGATTGACCATAGCGTCTACGATAAGCGGAACGAAGCGACTCTACTACTGCGTCGATGATGTCTTCTTTTTTGATTCCCTTGTCTTCTTCCAAAATGCGGAAGGCCTCTAGCATTTCTTTACTCATGTTCTTTTTACTTTTGAATCCTCAAAAGCTATCCTTTCTTTTCTATAGTTTAACTGCTAAACGTGCTTTTGATACTAAACTGTATGGAATCTGGACGGTTTTCTTACGTGTCTTGTCCATATACTCCATAGTCAACTCATCCTCTTCAAAGGATACTAAGGTTCCTTCAAAGACCTTTTGCTTATCGATGGCTTGGTAGAGCCCGACATGGATGTATTTCCCAACTGCTCCAGCGACAGCATCCTTGGTTTTCAAAGGACGTTCCAAGCCTGGACTGGTGATTTCTAGGAAATATTGTTCTGGGAAGGGATCAGGCTTGATGGTATCTAGGACAGGACTGATAATTTCTGTCAAATCTGCCGTGTCGTTCAAGGTAATTCCTTCAGGTTTATCTACAAAAATACTGAGAATCATATCACTGCCAATCTTTCCATACTCGATATCCACGAGTTCGAAAGGTGCTTGAATGACAGGTTCTACAACTTCTCTGACTAATTCTACAATTGTTGCGATTGCGTCCACCTCCTCATAAGCAAGAGGCGAAGATATTTCCCCGCCTCTCTTTCTCATATTCTTACTATCAGTATAGCACGTTTGTCAATTTATGTAAAGCATAAGCACTCAAACGGCTTATTTTCAAGCTATTTCTTAAAATTCTGCCTCAACTCGGTAAATCACTTGACCTTTGCTGGAGAATTTTTGCTCATATTCCGTCATGACATTGCCTTCAAAATCACTGGCATGCAAGTCCAGCCAAACCCCATTGAGCTTCATGCCATACTGAGAAAAGCTCACTAGACTGTACTCAAACAAGCCACGATTATCTGTCTTGAAATGGATTTCCCCATTCTCAGGCAAGATGCGCTTGAAGGTATCCAAGAAACTCTTGTAAGTCAAACGACGTTTTTCATGGCGTTTTTTAGGCCAGGGATCTGAAAAGTTTAGGTAGAGACGATCAATTTCACCGTCTTCAAAGTAGTCGGTCAGATCTGAACCATCTACCCACAGCAACTTGATGTTGGGCACTCCAACTTCAAGCACCTTGTCCAAGGCATAACTCAATACCGACTTTTGGATGTCAATCCCGATGTAGTTGATGTCAGGATTTTGCTTGGCCATTCCTGATACGAAGGCCCCTTTCCCACTTCCAACTTCAACATGAATAGGATGATCATTTCCAAACAAGTCTCGCCATTTCCCTTTTGCTTCAAAGGGATTGAGGACCACATACTGAGGATTGGCCTCTAGTAATTCTGTCGCCCCTTTACGATTTCTAACTCTCATCTCTTCTTTCCATACTTGTCACGGAAGACACGCAAGGCATAAATCTCCCGGTTTACATTATCTAAATCTTGATTTACAAAGTATTTGGCAATCTGGCTCAAGTAAGAATACTGACCATACCAATACAATTTATCTAACACTGTCTGATTGTACTTATAGCCATAGTCTCTCAACCATTGACGCCACTGATGATCTGGAATGTAGTGGCATAGCAAATGCGCCACATCAAACATACGATCCGTCAGACGAACCGAATCCCAATCCACTAGATAAACGAGTCCACTCTCTGTCTCAATCCAATTACTATGGCGAAGATCACCATGCACAATCGTTGCATGGTCTTCCCTAAAGCCTGGAACCGTCCTGCGCAAATCATCAATCACCGAGTTTAAGTACTGATGTCGTTTCAAGACTTCGGGTGCTTCTTGCCTCCAAGACTGCAACAAGTCTACTGGCGTCTCCATGGTATATCCCAAACGGCTCAACTGCTTCATCAAGGGACGTGAGCGGTGAAGACGTGTCAAGATATTGATAATCTGCTTGCGGTTCATATCGTGCGGTGTCAAGATTTTGCCCGTCAACCATTCCTGGGCACACATATCACGACCATCTGGCAAACGACGAGTCCATAGTAATTGAGGAGCGATTTGTTCTCTGGCTAGGCCAGGTAGGATTGGAGAGGTGTTCATTTTTACAAAGACGCGCTTCCCATCAGGGTAGCTTCCCATATAAGCTTTGCCGCTCTTCCCAGGTATAGGGGTCAGCGTTAGCTCATTATCACCCAAGTCCATTTCTTTCCTCCGTATAAAGTTTCCTTACTATTCTACTAGTTTTTGGTCTATTCGTCAACCAATCTTTTTAGTTGGTAAGGCAAATAAAACAATTGTAGGAAGAGACTAGCCCCTACAAGAGCCAACAAGGCTATTTTTTCTTGAAAAACCACTGCTCCGACCAGCAGCTCCAGCAAAAGAACTGCACTTCCCACACCGAGCACAACCTGTTTCAGACCCTTTTCTTTCTCCCCTTTTTCTAGTGGAAAGAGCTGGGTCAAGTATTGGTAATCAAAGGCGTGATAGAGGGCTAGCAATTGGAAGAGTAAGAGATAGTTAAACAGTATTACCACTGCTGTCGCAATCCAAGATTGCTCGATAAAGATCTCAGCTAACAAAGAAAGCAAGAGAAGCCTGAAACTGAGGGCAAAGAGATCTCCATTTCGCAGATAAGAACGAAGATAGAGGTTTTGCCAGATCTTCCCTGGAACCTTTTGAACAACATTTAGGATGAAATCCAGATAAGCACGACGTTTGACACTATTTGAAATCCCCTTGACCTGCGTAAAGAGAGCAAAGAAACGAAGCAAGACTTGCTTGCGTTTGCTTTCTTGAGCGATCACATAGTCCCAGTCAAGCCCATTCTCTGTAAAAAATTTACTAACTTTTTGGCGAAAGATTAGGTACTTTGCTGCTCCCAATAAAAGCACATAGATGAAAAAAACTGGCAAGCCATAACCCATGGCTAAAAATAAGGGCGCAAATAAAAGCAAGAAAAGGGTTTGGACAAAGAGCCAAAAGACCAGTGAGCGCATCGTCTGCCCTTTGAGGTGAGACTTAACCTCCTCTTCACTGACTAAGAGAAAGAGCTTGTCAGGTCCTTCCATGTAGGTCGCGATTCCTCCCCAAGCCAAAAGTAAGACAGATACAATCCCAAAAAACAAGAGGATAGGCCAATGATTTTCAGGAAAATCTTGCAAGAGTTGACTATACTGGTAAGCTAGAAAGCCGATAAGAACTAGCAGGAACAAGACAAAGTGGTCATTTAGAACATAACGCAGATAACCGACACACTCCTTACGAAAAGCCTGCTTTCGCTTTAAAAACAAGTCTTTCATAGCTCCTCCTCTTTGGTCAGAGCCAAGTAAATGTCATTCAAACTTGCTTCAGGCATGTCAAAGGCTTCGCGTAGTTGCGCCAGATTCCCCTTGGCACGCACCTCTCCCTTGTGGAGAATGACAAAGGCGTCACACATCTTCTCCGCCGAGTCCAGAACATGGGTACTCATGAGGATAGACTTGCCTTTTTGCTTTTCCACTTCCAAAAGCTGAATCAAGTCAGAAATAGCGAGTGGATCGAGGCCAAGAAAAGGCTCATCTACGATAAAGAGGCTCGGATCCACGACAAAGGCACAGATAATCATGACCTTCTGCTTCATCCCTTTGGAAAAATGCACTGGGAGCCAGTCTAATTTTTGATCCAAACGAAACATTTTTAACAAAGATTCTACTCGCTCAAAAGCCACTTTTTGCTCAATACCATAGGCCATGGCAACCGTCTCGATATGCTCTCTGAGGGTCAATTCCTCATACAGACTAGGCGTTTCTGGGATATAGCCAACCTGTTTGCGGTAGTTGGTTGCATCTTCTCGCAAGGTGAGACCATTAATCTTGATTTCCCCACTGTAAGGTGTCAACAGACCGATAATCTCATTGATAGTCGTTGATTTCCCAGCACCGTTGAGACCAATCAAACCGACCAACTGCCCACTTTCAACTGTAAAGGACACATCTTTCAAGACAGGAACGTGAACATAGCCTCCTGTCAGGTTTTTAATTTCTAACATATTTTCTCCGAATCTGGTATAATGTAGCTATATTATATCAAAATTCAATACAGTAGAGGTGGATTTTATGTCAGATTGCATTTTTTGTAAGATCATCGCAGGGGATATTCCTGCTTCAAAAGTATACGAAGATGAGCAGGTTCTTGCCTTTCTTGATATCTCTCAAGTAACGCCTGGACACACCTTAGTCGTGCCAAAAGAGCACTACCGCAATCTCTTGGAGATGAATGCTGCGAGCGCCAGCCAACTCTTTGCACAAGTGCCAACAGTGGCTCAAAAAGTTATGAAGGCTACCAAGGCTGTCGGCATGAATATCATTGCCAATTGCGAGGAAGTCGCTGGTCAAACGGTCTTTCATACCCATGTGCACCTCGTACCTCGCTACGGTGCAGAAGATGACCTCAAGATTGACTTTATCGCTCACGAACCTGACTTTGACAAACTTGCCCAAGTCGCTGAAACCATTAGAAACGCTTAAGGAGTTGCCATGAAACTATCCAATCTATTGCTATTCGCAGGAGCTGCAGCTGGAAGTTATTTTGTCGTAAAAAATCGCCAAGCCATCACAGAGGAGTTTGTGGATACTAGCGACCGTGTCGAAGCTATGAAGGAGGATTTGGATGTCATTCAAAACAGTCTACAAATCATCGACCGGCAAAAAACCCTTATCAAGGAATACCAAAAAGACCTAACCTACAAGTTCAAAGTCTTGGAAAAGGATTTCCAAACCAGAATGGCGGTCCTCCAAGAAGAAAAACAAGAATAAGAAAGCCTCCAACTTTCCTTAAACTCTTTTTTGGATACTAGGTTTGAACAGAAAAAGGAGGGAATGAAAGTGAAACAGTTTTTAAAAGTTCTAGCAAAGGTCATCGCGATCCCTTGTGGTTGCCTCTGCCTGCTTGCAGCCTTGGCATTTCTACTACTGATGAATCTTTTCAAGGCCTCACTGGGTGACATCCAAAAAGGGAATGAAACCTTAAAACAAATCTTTATCTCCCTTGACCTCCCTCCTGAGAAAGTAGAATCAAATGGAAGGTATCAATTCGAGGGTGGAGGCTTAAATTTTTATGTTACTTTCCCAGATGAGGTTATCAATAGCCACCCAGTCCTAAAAGAAAGTCCGAAACTCACCAAAAATCGACTCGAAGTCTATGTCCTCCAGACAGGAGAAATTTCATACTATAAAGTAGGGGATAACTTGTTCAATCATGGTTTATTGCAGTTTTTAGAGAAAGAAAGCGAGAAGTATCTCCAAGAAATCGGAAAGAAATTTAATCCCAATTACTCACTTCTCTTTTGGAATGATCAGGAAAGTCTAAAAAAAGGAATTGCATTCTATGAAAAAGCTTTGACTTTAGTGGATATTCAGGATAACTCGGCAATCAACCACATTGATACCATCACCGTTAAGCCTGGCAAAGAAGCAGAAATCAAGCAACTCATTCAGGACATGGATGCAGCTGGCTTGCTCACTCAAAAGTATAAATAGTAGGCTAACTGGAAAATGATTTTTCGACGCTAAATTTTCAAAGATAACAAAAAAGAGCCCATCGGCTCTTTTTATTTTATTCTCCTTCAAAGGCATCTTTTATGTGGTCAAAGAAGCCTTTTTTCTTTGGATTGACTTTCAAGTCACCTGCAGCTGCGAATTCTTTAAGCGCAGCTTTTTGGCGGTCGTTCAAACCTGTCGGAGTCACGACATTAACTGTAACATATTGATCACCAACTGCACCACCACGAAGGCTTGGTGCACCCTTGCCACGTAGACGGAACTTCTTACCTGTCTGAGTTCCTTCTGGGATGACCAATTCAACATCACCATGCACGGTTGGAATTTCCACAGTATCACCAAGGGCTGCTTGGACAAAGTTGAGGTTCAGATTGTAGAAGATAGTCGTTCCTTCACGTTCAAACTTATCACTAGCTTCTACTGAAACCACCACATACAAGTCACCATAAGGTCCACCGTTAAAGCCTGCTTCACCTTGACCCGCTAGGCGGATTTGTTGGCCTGTTTCCACACCAGCTGGGATTTTTACATGTACGCTATGAGCTTGTTTTTCATGACCTGTTCCGTGACAAGTTGTACATGGATCTTTGATTTCTTTTCCGCGACCATGACAGACATCACAGGTTACTTGGCGACGCATCATACCAAGAGGAGTCTGCGTATCGACGTTAATGACACCAGCGCCATGACAGCGTCCACAAGTGACTGGACTTGTCCCTGGCTTAGCACCAGAGCCGTTACATGTACGACAGCTGGCTTCACGATTGTATTTAACCTCTTTTTCCGTTCCAAAGATAGCTTCTTCAAAGGTCAAGTTCACACGATACTGGAGGTCATCCCCTTGACGAGGAGCGTTTGGATTGCGCGAAGCTCCGCCTCCGCCGAAGAAACTTGAGAAAATATCCTCAAAACCACCGAAGCCACTTGCTCCGTCAAAGCCACCGAAACCGCCAGCACCACCAAAGCCACCGTTGGCACCCGTAGCCCCATATTGGTCGTAGGCTGCACGTTTTTGGTCGTCACTCAAAGTCTCATAGGCTTCTTGAACTTCCTTGTATTTTTCCTCAGCACCAGGCTCCTTGTTGATATCTGGGTGGTATTTTTTGGAAAGCTTACGATAAGCCTTTTTGATCTCGTCTTCCGAAGCGTTTTTTGACACCCCCAGACGATCATAAAATTCAGTATTGTTCATACAAGATACTAAGAGCGAACAGAAAGCGACTGAAATTTAGGAAACCGACAAGAAATCCTGATTTCTTAGGAGGTTTATCTAATTTCCAAGCTTTCCGCTCGAGTTCAATTACGAACACCCTTATTCCTTTCTATAGTTTATAAGTAAATCATTAGAGTGTATTTTCTATACTCTGCTTCACTTCATCAAACTCTTTATCCGATAGAGTAAAAATCAAGTCCTCTTCTGAATATTCGTTCTGTTCTTTAAAATAGTTGTCAGTATTTTCTGCCAAACCTAGACCAAGAATCACTTTTCTTGCAAACTCTTGATGTGCAAAGCCAATAGCAGTAATGATATTTTTATCTTGCAGGACAGCTTTTGCTTTGAAATTTTCCCGAGGAAGAAATTCAAAATAATCAAAGAAGTTTTGCCAAATCCCACCAGTAAATTTCGTGTCATTCAACAAGCCAGCTTTCGCTAACAAAATGGGCGCAGAAGAAATTGCTGTAATTAAGATATCCTGCTCACCGAGTTCTCTCAAAAATGAGGCTAATTTTTCATCCTGTAGAGCAGGCCCTATATTTACCATTCCTGGCAAAATCACACAAGAATACTCTTCTATACGTACTTGATCCAATGTTTTTGTAGGTAAACAAGGCAAGCCATCTTCAGAGACCACCATCGAATGATCTGAAGCTACATAATCAATCGTGATGTCAAAAGACAGAGCCAAAGTACTCGTTAAAGAGGATATCTCATAAAGAGAAAAATTAGGATAAAGGATACAAAGTACTTTTTTCATAAGCGACACCCTCTATTTTACCGAAAAACAGAGGCTGGGTTACAACCTCTGGATTTCCATACTTTATGATTTATAGCGGAATCGCATAGCCTTTCCATTCGCTAACATCATATTTATCTTTACAATTGTCACAATAGCAAAATGCATCTGAAAAAGTTGCTTGATAGCCGTAACCACTACCATTCGGACGTTCTTTAGACCAGACAACAGTTCCTTGGCCACAAGGGCATTTATAAGTCCTCACTCTCTCATCATATGTACCATTTTCATGAGTTTCATCAGAAATGAGTTCCAATTCAATTCTATCATTCATATTAATACCTCAACATCTTACTTTTCAGTAAACTCTCCGTCTACGACGTCATCGCCTGCGTTTCCTGTTGCTTGTGCGCCTTCTGCTCCTGCTTGAGCTTGTTGGGCTGCTGCAGCTTGTTCGTAGAGTTTGACAGCAAGTCCTTGAGCTTTTTCGTTCAATGCTTCAAGTTTTGCTTTCATGTCATCCAAGTTGTTGTCTTCTTGAGCTTTCTTAAGGTCATCAAGGGCAGCTTGGGCAGCGTCACGTTCTGCATCAAAGCCTTTTCCTTCAGTTTCCTTGATTGTCTTTTCAGTCGCAAAGATTGCTTGGTCTACTTCGTTACGAAGGTCAACTTCTTCTTTACGTTTCTTATCTGCTTCAGCGTTCGCTTCTGCATCTTTCATCATGCGGTCGATTTCTTCGTCAGTCAAACCTGAGTTAGATTGGATGACAATTGTTTGTTCTTTTTGAGTTCCAAGGTCTTTGGCCTTAACAGACACGATACCGTTCTTATCGATGTCAAATGTTACTTCAATTTGAGGAATTCCACGAGGTGCAGCTGGGATATCTGTCAATTGGAAACGTCCAAGAGTCTTGTTATCTGCTGCCATTGGGCGTTCACCTTGAAGAACGTGGATATCAACGGCTGGTTGGTTGTCTGCTGCTGTTGAGAAGACTTGTGATTTAGATGTTGGGATAGTTGTGTTACGGTCGATGAGTTTTGTGAAGACGCCACCCATTGTTTCGATACCAAGTGACAATGGCGTTACGTCAAGAAGAACAACGTCTTTGACATCACCAGTGATGACACCACCTTGGATAGCCGCACCCATAGCAACTACTTCGTCAGGATTCACTGATTTGTTTGGCTCTTTACCAGTTTCAGCTTTCACAGCTTCTACAACGGCTGGGATACGAGTTGAACCACCAACAAGGATCACTTCATCGATTTCTGACAGGCTCAAACCTGCATCTGAAAGGGCTTGACGAACTGGAACTTTTGTACGTTCTACAAGGTCACGAGTCAAATCGTCAAATTTCGCACGAGTCAAAGTCATTTCCAAGTGAAGAGGCCCAGCTTCACCTGCAGTGATGAATGGCAAGCTGATTTGAGTTGAAGTTACACCAGAAAGGTCTTTCTTCGCTTTTTCAGCCGCATCTTTCAAACGTTGCATTGCCATCTTGTCAGTAGACAAGTCAATACCGTTTTCTTTCTTGAATTCTGCTACCATGTGGTCAATGATTTTTTGGTCAAAGTCATCACCACCGAGTTTGTTGTCCCCTGCAGTTGACAATACGTCGAAGACACCGTCACCCAATTCAAGGATAGAAACGTCGAATGTACCACCACCAAGGTCGAATACCAAGATTTTTTCTTCTTTGTCAGTCTTATCCAAACCGTAAGCAAGGGCTGCCGCAGTTGGTTCGTTGACGATACGTTCTACTTCAAGACCAGCAATTTTACCTGCATCTTTTGTTGCTTGACGTTGCGCATCATTAAAGTAAGCTGGAACTGTGATGACAGCTTTGGTTACTTTTTCACCAAGGTATTCTTCAGCATAACCTTTCAAGTATTGAAGAATCATAGCTGAGATTTCTTGTGGAGTGTATTCTTTACCATTAGCAGAAACCTTTTCAGAAGTTCCCATCTTAGACTTGATAGAGATAACAGTATCTGGGTTTGTAACTGCTTGACGTTTTGCAGCATCACCAACGATGATTTCGCCGTTTTTGAATGATACTACAGATGGAGTTGTGCGATTTCCTTCTGGATTTGCAATGATTTTGCTTTCAGTTCCTTCAAGAACTGCAACTGCTGAGTTTGTTGTACCTAAGTCAATACCGATAATTTTAGACATGTGTTTTTCTCCTTGTTAGTTAATTTTCTATTTTTGATATTCCCCTTAAGTGGTGGGGACATGAGCAACTCCCTCCGGGATTTCATCACTAATTTTTGAGCCTATTGTCTCAAAAATTCCCCTACTTCACCACGGTGGGAAATATCTTCCTTGCAAGCCTCCGGCTTGCCTCTTATCTTTCTTCATAGTTTATTGTCGTTTCGGACAAGTTTTTTTAAGCTATCTAGCCTAGTTATAAACAACCACCATTGCCGGTCTTAAGATACGATCATGGAGTTTGTAGCCCTTTTGGAAAACTTGGGCAATGGTATCTGCTGGGTGTTCATCGTCTGCTGGGAGAGTTTGGATAGCCATATGGTAGTTATGGTCAAATTCGCCGTCAGCTGCAATTTCTTCGATTCCTTCTTCTTTCAAAGCGTGAATCAAGCTTTCTTGCACCATTTCTAGACCTTTTTTGACATCGTCCGTCAAGCCTTCAACGGCAAGCGCACGCTCAAGGTTGTCCAAGGAAGGTAAGATGGCTTTCCCTAAATCTTGGCTTCGATAGCGTTGCAAGAGTTGGCGTTCCTCATTGGCACGACGTTGGATGTTTTGCATTTCCGCATGAGCGCGAAGGTATTTATTTTCAAAATCTTCTGCCCGCTCATTGGCTAATTCTAATTCTGATTTTTCAGGAGCAGTTTCAACAGCCTCTTCAGCAGTTTCTACCACTTCCTCTTCTTTTACTTCTTCGTTTTTTGTTTCCTCAGACATTTTTCGCCTCCTTTTTAGGAATTTATGTAATTTTATGTTCAACTCACCTCATAATGATTACTACTCAAATAGCGATAGAAATCTGTGAGTTTCATAGTTAGTACTCGATTGACAACATTGAGTTGATTAACCAATTGCTGGTAATCCAGATTAACCGGACCGATAATCGCCAGAATTCCAAAACCACGATAAGGGATGAGGAATTTACTGCTAATCACTGCTAGGTCAGCTAGACAGGATTCTTGACTGTCCGCAACACGAACGTTTTGCATCTGATCCTCATGCAGACCTTCACGAATTTCCAAGGCCACCTTCTGTGGTTGGTCAAAGAACTGATAGGCTGCTAGATTGGCAAAATTCAAGAGATTAACCTTGCCCGCAACCACAATGTTTTCGTTGAACATTTCTTTAAAGATATGTTCAAAGAGATCCATGACATTGTCCGTTGTTGTGAAGTAACGTTGAATAATCTGCGGAATCTCCGTCCGAATCTTGTAGTGAATATCCAGAACGGTCTGACCGAGGAAACGTTCCTGAATGATGCTCTTCAATTTTAGCAAATCTTCCTGCAAGAAATTCCTTGGAATCAAAAACTGACTAGTAACCGTTCGAGACTCATCTAGGGTGAAAACTGCAAGAGCAGTGTGTTGTCCTAGAACGACAATATCGAAGGCCGTCAGGCGCTGTCTACTTGGTTCAACATCCAGCGCTACTACCGTACAGCCACTCAAGTCTGTTAGTAGATTAGCAGCCTCTTGCAGAATATCCTCCAGTTTGAAGAATTCCTGATCAAAGGCTTTGACAATCTCGTATACCTCATTTTCAGCCAGTCGGTCAAAATCCAGTGAGTGTTTCACATAGTACTGAAAACCAGCGACACTTGGCATCCGACCACTGGAAGTATGAGCTTTTTCAAGCAAACCTTGCTTTTCCAGAGCCGCCATATCATTACGAATGGTTGCACTGCTAGAACTGATAGACTCTTTCAAGGCTTTAGATCCAACAGGTTCGTGCGTTTTGGTAAAGATGTCAATAATCAGATTTAAAATATTCTGCTGACGTTCTGTAACCATCTCGCCACTCCTCTCTGATAGATCTTTTTTTAGCACTCGATACATCCAAGTGCTAACTTATGATTCTATTATACACCCTTAAAAGAGAATGTCAAGACAAAAACTCAAAAAATTAGCACTCTTTTGTCAAGAGTGCTAAAAATCGGTCTGAAGACCTAGAAAAAAGATTGCCCGTTCGGACAACCTCTTTTCTATTATTAATACAAATCAAGATAATTATCAATTTCCCATTGTGAAACGAAAGTTGCATAACTTGCCCATTCGATTCGTTTAGCTTCAAGGAAACTAGTATAGATATGTTCTCCGAGAGCCGCTCTGACAACTTCATCTTCCGTCAAAGCTTTCAAAGCGTTGTGAAGGGTTGATGGAAGATCTGTGATTCCAGCTTCCTTACGCTCTTCTGCTGTCATGATGTAGATATTTTCTTCGATAGGAGCAGGTGCTTCGATTTTGTTTTCAATACCATGCAAACCAACTTCCAATAGAACTGCCATCGCGATGTATGGGTTTGCCATTGGATCTACTGAGCGTAATTCCAAACGAGTTCCCATGCCACGTGAAGCCGGTACACGAACAAGCGGTGAACGGTTACGACCAGCCCAAGCGATGTAAACTGGCGCTTCATAACCAGGAACCAAACGTTTGTATGAGTTAACTGTTGGATTCATGATGGCAGTATAGTTGTAGGCATGCTTAATCAAACCGCCAAGGAAATAGTAGGCAGTTTCTGACAATTGCATTCCTTTTGGATCATTGGGATCAAAGAAGGCATTGTTTCCTTCTGCATCAAACAAGGACATATTACAGTGCATACCTGATCCAGCAATACCAAATTTTGGTTTCGCCATAAAGGTTGCATAAAGACCGTGTTTACGAGCGATTGTTTTAACAACGAGCTTAAAGATTTGAATCTTATCACAAGCACGAAGCACTTCATCGTACTTGAAGTCAATTTCATGTTGACCAACCGCAACTTCGTGGTGACTAGCTTCTACTTCAAATCCCATTTTGGTCAAGACATTCACGATTTCACGACGCGTATTGTCCGCAAGATCTGTAGGCGCCAAATCAAAGTAACCACCCTTGTCATTTACTTCAAGTGTCGGGTCACCATTTTCATCCAGCTTAAATAGGAAGAATTCTGGTTCTGGACCAAGGTTGAAGGATTTGAATCCCACTTCCTCCATATGACGAAGCGTACGCTTCAGATTACCACGAGGGTCACCTGCAAATGGCTCACCCTCTGTTGTATAGACATCACAGATCAAACCTGCAACACTTCCATTCTCATCTCCCCAAGGGAAGACTGTCCATGTATCCAAGTCTGGGTACAAGTACATATCTGACTCATTGATACGTACAAAACCTTCAATAGAAGATCCATCAAACATAGCCTTGTTTGACAAGACTTTATCTAACTGTTCATCTGTAGCAGGAATTTCGACGTTTTTCATCGTCCCCAAGATATCTGAAAACATGAGACGAATAAAGGTAACATTTTTTTCCTTGACTTCACGACGAATATCTGCAGCTGTGATTGGCATGGTTTTTCTCCTTAATGTATGACTACTTGCGGTTGCCTAACCGCGACCAAAAGGTGACTGCGCTGAAGCAAAGCGTCCCTGTTGGAGGAGCTCATTATGAAGCGCACGACGCACTTCCGTTGGGCTCACTGCTTTCTTGGATTTCGCCTCACGTTCAGCATATTTCTTCTTAATGGCAGCGATATTGAAACCTTCAGAAATATAATCTTTGATTTCAAGCAAACGATCCATGTCATTCAAAGAATACATGCGACGGTTCCCTTCGTTTCGATCAGGCTTTATCAACTCTTGATCTTCATAATAACGAATCTGACGCGCCGAGAGATCGGTCAACTTCATCACACTGCCGATAGGAAAAACAGCCATATTTCGGCGAAATTCTCTTTCCTTCATTCACAATTTCCTTCTTTCTGTCTATTATAGTCTAAAAAAATACATACGTCAATTGATAATGTCACAAAATATAACATTATTTTCTTTTTTTCTCAAAAAGATTTCTGAAGCGATCAATATCATAATTTACGAGTATTGCGACAAAAACACCCATAAAAGTTTCAAATACACGAGCAAACACGTACAATATTGTCTCCCCGCTCGGTATTGATAGGGTAATGATCAACATAGCTGCTACACCACCAATAACTCCCGCCTTATTGTTCATGGCGACATTTGTCATAATGGTTAACATGGTGCAGATTGGCACAATCAGCAAGGTCACCCAAAAGGCTTCTTGAAATAAGGTATTTAAGAGAAAAAAGACAAGAGCATAAAAACCTCCGATGCTATTTCCTAAGATACGTGAAGTTCCAAAATGGACGCTCTTATCAAAACTTTCTCGTAGACTGAAGACTGCTGTCAAAGCCCCAATTTGAAGCCCCTTCCAACCAAAAAATCCAAAAATCAAGAGAACTAAAAAAACAGCAATTCCGGTTTTAAAGGTTCGTAGACCAAGCTTGAACTGTGACTTATCAAATTTATATTTTTTAAAATAACCCATAATCTCAACTTTCTATTTCCATTTTATCATAATTTAGTTGATTTTATGAGCCAAAATCAATCGGAAACGTTTTTAATTCAAGCTACAAGAAAAAGAGGAAACAAAGTTCCTCTTTTCATCGTTTCATTTACGAAAGATTATTTTTCTGTAAGTGCAGCCAATCCTGGCAATACTTTACCTTCAAGGAGTTCCATTGATGCTCCACCACCAGTAGAGATCCATGAGAACTTGTCTGCACGACCAAGGTTGATTGCTGCGGCAGCTGAGTCACCACCACCGATGATTGATTTCACGCCTGGTTGTTTCACGATAGCGTCCATCACACCGATTGTACCAGCTTGGAAGTCAGGGTTTTCAAATACACCCATTGGTCCGTTCCATACAACTGTTTTCGCACCAGTCAAGGCTTCGTCAAACTTAGCGATAGATTTAGGACCGATATCCAAACCAAGGAAACCTGGGTCTACTGCTTCACCTTCAGTGTCTTTCACTTCAGTGTAATCAGCAAATGCGTTTGCTTCTTTTGAGTCAACTGGTAAGATCAATTTGCCGTTTGCTTTTTCAAGAAGAGCTTTCGCAACATCCAATTTGTCTTCTTCAACAAGTGAGTTACCAATTTCGATACCTTGAGCTTTGTAGAATGTGTAAGTCATCCCACCACCGATAAGAACTTTATCAGCTTTTTCAAGCAAGTTTTCGATAACACCGATCTTGTCTGAAACTTTTGAACCACCAAGGATAGCCACGAATGGACGTTCTGGAGCTTCAACAGCTTCTTGGATGTAGGCAATTTCGTTTTCAAGAAGGAATCCAGCAACAGCTTTTTCAACGTTTGCTGAGATACCAACGTTAGATGCGTGTGCACGGTGAGCTGTACCGAATGCATCGTTTACGAAGATACCATCTCCAAGTGATGCCCAGTATTTACCAAGTTCAGGATCGTTTTTAGATTCTTTCTTGCCATCAACATCTTCGAAACGAGTGTTTTCAACCAAGAGAACTTGTCCATCTTCAAGAGCGTTAACAGCGACTTCCAATTCAGCACCACGTGTAACACCTGGGATAAATTTAACTTCTTGTCCCAATTTAGCAGCCAAGTCAGCAGCTACAGGAGCAAGTGATTTACCAGCTTTGTCTGCTTCTTCTTTTACACGACCAAGGTGAGAGAAGAGGATAGCACGTCCACCTTGTTCAAGGATGTACTTGATAGTTGGAAGAGCTGCAGTGATACGGTTGTCATTGGTAATCACGCCATCTTTTACAGGAACGTTGAAGTCAACACGAACGAGAACTTTTTTCCCTTTCAAGTCAACGTCTTTAACAGTCAATTTTGCCATTAGATATGACTCCTTCTTTTTTTATACGTGTTAATTATATCACAAAATCAACAAAAGAGATAGCAAAACCCTAAACTTTTCGAGTTCTTTATTGCAACTGAAACTAGTATTTTTTAAATAAACTCTAAAAAGACCTCATCAAATAAGTAATTAAAACAAGGTTTGACCGATCTGCAGTCAAACCTTATTTTTAGTTTTATATGAGAAGATCCAAGAATTCTAAATCCGATTAATCTTCTCTCTTTTTCAAAGCTACAAGTCCATAGGCACTCATTACTCCGAGGAGTCCCAGCGCTACTAGGCTAGCATCTCTTGTCGCTCCCGTATTTGGAAGCTCTTTACTTACTTCTTCAACTTTTGCTGGTGTTGCTGAGAGCGCTTGATCCCTTGTTTGTGAGACTTGCTCATCTTTCGTTCCAACTTCAACAATTTCTGGGATAGCTTCCTTAAGAACTTCAGTTGAACGAAGGGTCCGTTTGCCTTGGGCATCTACTTCTACAAAGCGACGAACTTGGCCTTCCTCTCCTTTTTGGACAAGTTGACGTTGACCTTTGAGGAGGGCTGCATTTGGTCGTTCCTGATGTTCGAAGTCAAGTGGTTTTTCTTCAATTTTAAGAGTTGGTTTCTCGTGAACTAGATCTTTTACACCTTCAGCTGGTTGGTTTCTTGAGAGAACTTTCGTTCCAACTTCGGTAATTTCTGGGAGAGCTTCCTTGACAACTTCAGTCGAACGAAGGGTCCGTTTGCCTTGAGCATCTACTTCTACAAGACGACGAATTTGGCCTTCCTCTCCTTTTTGGACAAGTTGACGTTGACCTTTGAGGAGGGCTGCATTTGGTCTTTCTTGACGTTCAAAGGCTGTTGTTTCTGTTTCAACAACCAGTTCAGGCAAAGCCTCTACTGTAGGAGCTCCTTCGTTAGGATCCATGCTACCAACATGATGGCTTTCTTCTACAGAGGCTAGTTGCTTGTTCAGCTTTTCTTTCATGTCCGCAAATGCTTGAGGAGTTGGCGTTTGTGAAGGTAATAAAGCTTCTGCTTGGGCAATCAACTCATCTTGAGAATCTTTTTCACGAAGGGTTTCGAGCAAGCCTTCCAATTCTTCTCTAGCGGTCTGATAACGTTGATTTCCATCCAAGTCTGTCCCTGCTTGTTTCAACTCATTCAAAGCCTGGTTGACTTCTTCTTGACTAGCATTGTGGTTTTCTGCTACAGTTTTCGCTGCATTGAGCTTCTCTACTAGTGCTGCTTGTTTGTCCTCACTAGAGAAGGTGTAGGCAAGGGTTGACTGACGGCCTTGGGCAGCAGTAATTTCTTGTTTGAGGTACTCATCATTGACTGCAGCCTTTGGAGAAACCAAGACATCGAACTCAGCTGTGTGCCCCTTGTAATGCAGGGTCAAGGTCTGGCGTCCAGTCTTCTGAGCATCGTAGCCCGTGATTTCAACACCTTCATCAGTAAAGCTGTGAGTTTCTTCTGTCTCATCATCATAGAGAACTCCGAAGCGACCTTCTGCAAGATCAAGTTGCTCTCCTACTAGATAGTCCGTTTTCGGTTTCTGAGTAATGTACAGACCTGCTACTTCTTTCGGCTTCCCTTCATCTTGACCTGTCACTTGTACTTTTAAGTCACTAGTAACTGGAAGTCCAAGGTAGCTAACTGTGAGCTTCTGTTCCCCTTTTTGATGAGCGTCGTAGCCAGATATAGTCACACCTGAGTGAGTAAGGTTAACCAGCTCGTCGGCTTGTCCCCCTTCGTATTGAATACGGAGTGTTCCGCCTCTGAGATCAAGTTTTTCTCCCTCTTTGTAAACCGTCTTTTTAGGTTCTTTTTCCAGGCTAACCGCAGCAATTTTTCTCTCATCCTGCGGAATCGCTACTGCCAAGGTGTTACTGATTTCTTTGCCAGGTAGTTGGGTACGATAGTAGAGGAGAGTTGGTTGCTTGTCAAAGCCCAATGGAGCTGTTGCCAGATCACCACCAGTTTCAGATTTCAAGGTTGCAATCGGTGTTTGTGAATCCGCCTTGTCGTAAACGGTGATGGTCGCGCCTGCTGGAACATCAGAGAAGCCTAGTTGAACTTGATGGTTTCCAAGTGAACGGGCAGCTACCTTAGCCATTGGAATATTTTGACTTTCTGTGTCCAAGGTTTCGTACATCTTCCAGTTGTAGATACGAATGGCCTTCCAAGGTGTTCCGTTATCAGATGTAATGACATGCAAACGCCAGTCTTGGGCAGTGATTGGTTTGTCAAGAGTGATATCTGTAACGTGCGCTTTATTGCCACGGACTTCCTTAGCTAGTTTCCACTCGCCATCTGTATCCTTGTAGTAAAGATCAAAGTCCTTGGTATTCATCAAACCATCGTTAACAGACTCACCACCAGCTCCCGCATGATCCATGACCCATCTAACAACGGTACGTGACTTGGTCAAACGTATATCCACACTACCGCTCAATTGTCCTGAAGACCACTTGTCTGATAGACTTGTAATCGTACCGTTCAACATGCCTTCGATACCTTCTCCACCTTCAGTATTTGGGAAAGTGCTACCGACAACAGTTGCCCCTGGAACAATATTTTCAGCCAAAGGTCTTGGGAGAGTCGTATCTTGAACTGTCATCCCCCAGTTAAAGGATGCTGTCGCCGCCTCAGAACGGAGTCCATTTTTACCAACTGCAACGACTTTCAATTCCTGAGTCGTACCAGTCGCATTAGCAGAACGGCTAACTTTTGGCAAGTAGATGGTTGAAGCAGATGAACCTGTCAACAAACGCCAGTTGTCCCCGTCTTTTTCGTAGACTTCATAGAAATCTGCATCTTGGTTACCCGAAAATTGAACCACTGCTTCAGCTTCTTGGGCATTCTTAAGAGATTGCTTCACCACAGAGAGACCTGTCGGGGCTTGAGGTGCTTGGTTATTGTCTGAAATGGTTAATTGACCTAGGTTGAACTGATAATCTTTTACAGCACCTTCATGTTCGAAGAAGAGTTTAACTGCATAGATGGTTTTACCTGCTAGTGAGCTAAGGTCAATTTCTTCATTTATCCAGTTGTCAGAAAGGGTCAGTTCTTTCCATGCATCTGCATCCTCAAATTTGTAGTCTGGAGTCGTAGAGAAGGCCATATAAACTTTCGAGCCTTTTCCTCCCTTATGGGCAACCCGAAGTTTGGTTTTCTCCGTTACTTCTAGTTTAGTAGAATACAAATTCACATCTTGGTCTGTCTTACCAGCTACATCACCTGAGAATTTAAGGGAATTTCCGCCATTGTAGGCATCTGTAAAGTCATATTCTGCACGAAGTTTTTCCCCCGTTGAAGTCTGCCACCAGCGCCATGTTGGCAAGACACCTGAAACAGAACGGTAGTTCCATTCAGAATCCTTAGAAACTTTGCCGTCTACAAACCACTTTCTACCATGACCTGTATTAAAAGAGGTCGTGAAGGTCCGACCTACTGCTGGAGTGCGGTCCGCAACTAAATTAGCAATTCCATACCACTCTTTGTCCGCTGGTTTTTGAGCCGTTGGATCTCCTTGGTAGCCTGTAAAGAAGATGTCTTCGTTCTTGTGGTAGTCTTCTCCTGTTTTCCCTAGACTAGTAATCGTATCTGGTGCAAAGAGTCCAAGTGACAAACGCAACTTGCCTTTTTCATCTAAGAGGGCATCCCATTTGACTTTTGTCTTATAAGAACCACCTTGTTGCAATTCCAAGCCTGCAAAGACATCATATTGGCTACGCTCTAGCCATTTAGCCATCTCTACAGAATGGTCATTCTTTTCCTTGTTCCAGTTGAAGTTGGCAAAGAATTGATCGGCAGGGACCTTATCACCTTCTTTTTGCATAAACTGGTAGTTGTAATCGCCTAGACCATCTTCGTGGTAACGACCATATTTGTAGGTCATGGCATCGTACCAAGCATACTTGATTGGATGGTTGACTTTAGCTGCGTATTCTTTTGTATAGAGCATGAACTGGCGCATTTTTTCACCAAGAGGTTCTACCAATTCACCCGTTGTTTCCTGGTTGATGAAATAGCCATCAAAACCATAGTACTTAGCGAGATCGACAAGTTTTCGTGCGATAGGGAAGGTGCCATCTTCATCTTGTTTCAAGGCAGCGGCAAATTTCTCTTGGTCGGCAATGCTGTTTGACCAGTTGAAGAAAAGTGTTCCATAAACGGGAACTCCGTTGCGGTGCCCTGCATCAATGACATCTGGAGTTGGGACTAGGCCTTCCCAGAAGACCATTGAATCCAAGTATTGCCAGTAGTCAAAAGCATAGGCCTTGAATTCCTCTCCACCGACAGAAGCGTGGTCTTTGGCCTTTGAATTGGTATTTGCTAGTGCTTGAACCTTGGCTCTTCTGCTTGCTTTTTCATTAACCAGCTGGCCTCTATGGCGCTTGGCAAGCTCAACTGAGGAACGGTTAATGGAGTCGTCCTCACGCGCACCCGGTTCCCATTTCAACAAATCATCCCAAGTATCAAACTTGATTTCTTTTGGTCGGAGGCTCTTCTCTTCATTTTTAGGAACGTCTGCTAAACTTGGTTTGTCGGCTTTATTGTCAACCACTTGAGGAGCTTCCTCTGGTTTGACTTCTTCTTTTTCAGTTGGTTGAGCAGGTTTTACAGCTTTATCTGCCGGAGCGGGTTTTGCATCTTCTTTTTCATTGACCAAATCAGCTATTGCTGGAGTGTTTTCTGAAATTGGTTGCTCAGCTACTTTATTCTCTGTTTCCGATAATTGTTTTTCGATAGCTGCGGTGTCTGGTTTAGCTGTTTCAGGGACAGCGACCTGTTCGGCAAGAGCTGGACTTGCGAATAGAGCTGATCCAATCATTAAGGAACAAGCCCCGATTGACAACTTACGAATACTGTAACGGCAACGTTTTTCAAAAAATAGATCTTTCATCTTATCCTCCTAATAAAATATAAAGTAAGCGCTTCACTCTTTTGATAAAAAGTAACTGTTCTCAGTGCACACCACCAGAACAGGATCATCTTCATTTTATCTTATATGAAAGCGTTGTCAATCTTTTTGATAAAAAAACTATAACTAGGATAAGAAACGGTTTAATTTGGATATAATCCTTGCAGACATTTATACTTGAGGTAAGAACTCTATTTAAGGAAGAAATTTAAAAAAGTTAGCGATTTCTTACTAAAATATCAAGAAAACACTTGTGGGATTTCCTATTATCCTTTAAAATAGAATAGGAGAAATTCCGCGATTATTTTTCGGAGGAAAAAGAAATGTCCATTAATTGGCAGGAAATTTTATTTCACTTTTTAGGAGGTCTAGGACTGTTTTTATACAGTATTAAGACCATGGGAGACGGTTTGCAACAAGCTGCTGGAGATCGCCTTCGTTTTTACATTGACAAGTACACTAGCAATCCCTTTTTAGGTGTCCTAGTCGGGATTGTCGTGACTGCCCTCATTCAGTCAAGTACAGGGGTTACAGTTATCACGGTTGGGCTGGTCAGCGCTAGTCTTCTCACTCTTAGACAGGCTATCGGAATTATCATGGGAGCCAACATTGGAACCACCGTTACTTCCTTTATCATCGGTTTCAAGCTTGGCGAGTATGCTTTGCCCTTGATTTTCCTTGGAACCATGTTCCTCTTCTTTACAAAAAACAGAACAGCAAACAACATCGGGCGCATCCTGTTTGGTGTTGGGGGAATCTTCTACGCCCTTAACCTCATCAGTGCCGGTATGAGCCCACTTAAAGATTTACCACAATTCAAGGAATATATGGTAACCTTGGGACAAAATCCTATTTTAGGAGTAGTAGCCGGTGCAGTGATTACCGTCCTCATTCAGGCCTCTTCTGCGACAATCGGGATTTTGCAAGGTCTCTATGCAGGTAACTTCCTTGACCTTAAAGGTTCACTACCAGTTCTCTTCGGGGATAATATCGGGACAACCTTAACCGTTATCATCGCGGCAGCTGGAGCCAATGTCTCTGCAAAGCGCGTTGCAGCAACCCACGTTACCTTTAACGTTCTAGGAACTATTCTTTGCTTAATCTTATTAGGCCCCTTCACTGCTATGATTGAGTACTTCCAAGCACTCCTTCACCTCTCACCTGAGATGACGATCGCCTTCTCTCACGGTGCCTTTAACGTAAGTAACACCATTGTACAATTTCCATTCATCGGAGCCTTGGCCTACTTTGTAACCAAGCTCATCCCTGGTGAAGACGAGGTTGTCAAGTACGAGCCTCTTTATCTCGACGAACAACTTATCCAGCAATCTCCTTCTATCGCTCTAGGAAATGCCAAAAAAGAACTTTTGCACTTGGGGAACTATGCAGCAAAAGCTTTTGACCTTTCTTATAACTATATCATCGGTTTGGATGAAAAGGTAGCTGAAAAAGGGCACAAGACAGAGGAAGCCATCAATACCATCGATGAAAAACTTACTCGTTACCTCATTCGACTCTCAAGCGAATCCTTGAGCCAGAAAGAAAGCGAAGTGTTGACCAACATTCTGGATTCATCTCGTGATTTGGAGCGGATTGGAGACCACGCAGAAGGCTTGCTCAACCTAACAGACTACCTCCAACGCAAGGATGTTCATTTCTCTGAAGCTGCTCTAGAGGAATTAGCTGATATCTATCAAAAAACTACTGCATTTATCAAAGATGCCCTTGATAGTGTGGAAAACAATGATATCGAAAAAGCTCAGAGTCTGATTGAACGCCATAAAGAAATCAACAATATGGAACGCGTTCTCAGAAAGACCCACATCAAACGCCTTAACAAGGGTGAGTGTTCTACACAAGCTGGAGTCAACTTTATCGACATCATTTCCCACTACACTCGTGTGTCTGACCATGCTATGAACCTAGCTGAAAAGGTCATTGCTGAACAAATCTAATAACCAAAAAGCTATCCTGAATGGGATGGCTTTTTTGTCTCCTCTTCAAGAATTTCTTTTGGAGCATATAAAAAATGCTTTGATTCACAGTGGAATCAAAGCATCTTAAAGAGTTCTCCAAACATAATGGCAGAAACTGCAGTGCCCCTATACTTGGCTTCTTCTCTTTTGATAAAGCGCGCCAAGTTGAGCAATTCAGGTGCTGGGTGTTTGGGATTGATGAGCAATTCACGGGTGACCAGTCCTGAGAGACGGACTGCTAGTAATTGCTCATTTGTAGTGGGTAGTTTTTTAGCAGTCTCTAGGAGAGCAGCAACTAAATCGTCACTCAAACCCTGACGAGCATGGTTGTAGAGATCTCTTATAAGGTTTTCTAGGTTTGGTTCTGCCATCCCGACCACCTCCCTTATGCTTAATAATGTTTAATCAAATCAACCGTTGAACGGTCCAATTTTTTCACCAAGGCTTGCAAGAAAGCTTGGGCTTCTAAGAAGTCATCCATCGCGTAGAGAGTTTGGTGAGAATGGATATAACGAGCGCAGACACCGATAGTTGTAGATGGGACACCACCATTTTTCAGATGAGCTGCTCCAGCGTCTGTTCCACCTTTTCCACAATAGTATTGGTACTTGATGCCAGCTTCTTCAGCCGTTGTCAAAAGGAAATCCTTCATACCTGGGAGAAGCAAGTGACCTGGATCGTAGAAGCGAATCAAGGTTCCATCCCCAATCTTGCCTTGACCACCATAAACATCACCAGCAGGTGAACAGTCAACTGCCAGAAAGACTTCTGGGTCAAACTTGGTTGTGGAAGTATGAGCGCCACGAAGGCCAACTTCTTCTTGGACATTGGCACCAAGATAGAGTTCATTTCCGAGCTTTTGGCCTGACAGAGCTTCTGCAAGCTCGCTTACCATGAGAACACCGTAGCGGTTATCCCAAGCTTTTGAGATGATATTTTTTTCATTGGCTGTCAAGATAGCGGAGCTATCAGGGACAATGGTGTCACCTGGACGGATGCCAAAGCTTTCTGCCTCAGCCTTGTCCGCAAAACCACCATCAAAGACAATGTCCGCAATGGCTGGCATGGTTGGTCCACCCTTTCCACGAGTCAAATGTGGAGGGACAGATCCTGAAATCACTGGGATTTCACGACCGTCGCGAGTAAAGAGTTTAAAGCGTTGGCTGCTGACCACCATAGGGTTCCAGCCACCGATTTCAACGACACGGAAAGTACCATCTGGCTTAATCTCGCTGACCATAAAACCAACTTCATCCATGTGAGAAGCGACTAAGACGCGTGGTGCATCCGCAGCTTCTGAATGTTTAATTCCGAAAATACCACCCAAGCCATCTGTCACCACTTCATCCACATGCGGTGTCAACTTTTCACGAAGATAAGCACGGACAGGCGCTTCATGACCTGAGATCGCAGCAAGTTCTGTTACTTCTTTGATTTTTGAAAATAATGTTGTCATATCAGTTCCTTCTTTCTGTCCTCCATTTTACCACTTTTTATAGGAGAAGGATAGTGGGAAGGTAGATTGGTTTTTACTAGTTTATCCTATAAAATAGAGGGGCAGATATTATTTCAGGAATTTTTCTTTCTTTTTACATTAAATTGTCAGAAAATTTATTGACAGATTAAAGAAATCATGCTAAATTATCTCCAAGGGTATTTTTATACCAAATCTACACGAAAGGACAGGGTATGAAACTTTCTCATTATTTAACTGGCTTACTTCTACTCCTGATCTTTCTCTCTATCAGCATTGGAACCAGTGATTTTTCTTGGGAAAAATTCTTTGCTTTTGACCAGCAGACCTGGCTTCTCTTTCAAGAGTCACGTCTTCCAAGAACCATCAGCATTCTCCTAACAGCCTCTAGTATGAGCATGGCGGGACTTCTCATGCAGACCATCACCCAAAATCAGTTTGCTGCTCCGAGTACAGTCGGAACAACAGAAGCCGCTAAACTGGGAATGGTGTTAAGCCTCTTTGTCTTTCCGTCTGCGAGTCTGACCCAAAAGATGCTCTTTGCTTTTGGCTCATCCATTTTATTTACCCTCTTCTTCCTGGCCTTTATGACTCTTTTTTCTATAAAGGAAAGGTGGATGTTGCCTCTGATCGGGATCATCTATAGTGGGATTATTGGGTCTATCACAGAAGTTATCGCCTATCGTTTCAATCTGGTTCAGAGTATGACGGCCTGGACCCAGGGCTCCTTCTCCATGATTCAGACCCATCAGTATGAGTGGCTTTTCTTAGGCCTCATCATCCTGATAGCCGTTTGGAAATTATCCCAAACCTTCACCATCATGAATCTAGGCAAGGAAGCCAGTGAGAGTTTGGGCATTTCTTACTCCCTACTTGAAAAGCTGGCCCTCTTTCTAGTGGCGCTAACGACAAGTGTCACCATGATTACCGTGGGTGCCTTGCCATTTCTCGGGGTCATCGTTCCCAATCTTGTCCGCAAGCGCTATGGAGATAATCTGAGCCAAACCAAACTCATCGTCGCTCTGGTCGGCGCCAATCTGGTTCTGGCCTGCGATATCCTCTCTCGAGTCTTGATTCGGCCCTATGAACTGTCTGTCAGTCTCCTACTAGGAATCATTGGTAGCCTCGTCTTCATCCTACTTCTCTGGAGAGGGGGACGAAAAGATGCAGTTTAAAAACAAACATACCAAACTCTTCTGGCTTCTCATTATTCTGGCCATCGGAGCTTATCTTCTCTACTTTTGGCCCTTCACCCATCTGTCTGCCTTTGCCTGGAAGCTACGTTCCCAAAAAATCATCGTTTATCTTTTGGTAGCTATCGCGACAGGGATTTCGACCATTAGTTTTCAAACTCTGACGGAAAATCGCTTTCTAACGCCAAGTATTTTGGGAATCGAATCCTTCTATGTCTTGTTACAAACCCTGCTACTGATATTTGAAAGCAAATTTCTACAGCTTGGAAAGTCTCCTATCTTAGAATTCCTAGTCTTGCTTCTGCTTCAATCCCTCTTCTTTCTCGCCTTACAAGGTTACTTGAAGACGCTGATGAAGCAAAATCTGGTTTTCATTCTGCTAATCTGCCTAGCCCTGGGAAGTCTCTTTCGAAATATCAGTACCTTCCTCCAAGTTCTGATGGATCCAAATGAATACGATAAACTGCAGAACAGTCTCTTTGCCTCCTTTCAGCATCTCAACACTTCCATCCTAGCCATCGGTTCTCTGATCATCCTCGCTTTGACAATCTTTTTCTTTCGAAAAGCAGTCGTTCTGGATGTCTTGCACCTGCAAAGAGAAACGGCTCAGATACTGGGACTAGATGTTGAAAAAGAACAGAGAGAACTCCTCTGGGGCATCGTGCTCTTGACCTCAACAGCCACTGCCTTGGTAGGGCCTATGGCCTTCTTTGGCTTTATGCTGGCCAATCTCACTTACCTGATTGTCAAAGATTATCGGCACAAGTTGCTCTTTATCGTAGCCATTCTGATTGGATTTATTAGCTTAACCTTGGGGCAAGCCCTCATCGAACGAGTCTTTGCGCTGGAAATTCGCATCAGCATGATCATCGAGAGTGTGGGTGGTCTCTTATTCTTTATCTTACTTTACAGGAGTGCGCGTCGGTGAAACTGGAAAACATTGACAAATCCATTCAAAAACAGGATATTTTGCAAGATATTTCGCTTGAAGTCAGTCCTCAGAAACTGACAGCCTTCATTGGTCCAAATGGTGCTGGAAAATCAACTCTTCTCTCCATCATGAGCAGACTGACCAAGAAAGATCAGGGAATTCTCAGTATCAAAGGCCGTGAAATCGAGAGTTGGAATTCGCAAGAACTGGCCAAAGAACTCACCATCCTAAAGCAGAAAATCAATTACCAAGCCAAATTGACCGTTGAAGAACTGGTCAGTTTTGGACGTTTTCCTTACAGCCGTGGTCGACTGAAGGCAGAAGACTGGGGAAAAATCCGAGAAACTCTGGACTATCTGGAACTGACCAACTTAAAAGACCGCTACATCGATAGTCTGTCTGGTGGACAGTTGCAACGTGTCTTTATCGCTATGGTACTGGCCCAGGATACAGACTTTATCTTGCTAGACGAACCGCTTAACAATCTCGATATCAAGCAAAGTGTCAGCATGATGCAGATCCTTCGGCGACTGGTGGAGGAACTAGGGAAGACCATTATCATCGTCCTCCACGATATCAACATGGCTAGCCAGTATGCGGATGAAATTGTTGCCTTCAAGGACGGTCAAGTCTTTTGCAAGGGGACGACTGCTCAAATCATGCAGGCTGACCTACTCAGTCAACTTTATGAGATTCCCATCACGCTGGCTGATATCAATGGCAAAAAGATCTGTATCTATAGCTAGCTATTCTGAACTCATGTTAGAGAAACCTCTGTCTCTTGGTCAATAAGCCCCAGAGACTCCCTAGATCGTTATCACATTTTAAAAAGGAGAAATCATGAAAACATCCCTTAAACTTTATCTCACTGCCCTAGCGGCTAGCTTCTTGCTCTTCCTTGGTGCATGTAGTACAAATACAAACTCAAGCGCTAGTAAGACGGAGTCAAGTAGCTCTGCTCCAACAGAGATAACCATTAAAAGTTCACTAGATGAGGTCAAACTTTCAAAGGCTCCTGAAAAGATTGTGACCTTTGATCTCGGTGCTGCGGATACTATTCGCGCTTTAGGATTTGAAAAGAATATCGTCGGAATGCCTACAAAAACTGTTCCGACTTACCTAAAAGATCTTGCAGGAAATGTCAACAACGTGGGTTCCATGGTTGAGCCAGACCTAGAAGCCATTGCCGCTCTTGAACCAGATTTGATCATTGCTTCACCACGTACCCAAAAATTCGTAGATAAATTTAAAGAAATCGCTCCAACCGTCCTCTTTGAAACAGGAAAAGAAGACTATTGGGCTTCAACTAAAACCAACATCCAATCACTAGCTGCCGCCTTCGGTGAGACAGGTACACAGAAAGCTAAGGAAGAATTGGCCAACCTAGACAAGAGCATCCAAGAAGTCGCTACTAAAAATGAAAGTTCTGACAAAAAAGCCCTTGCGATCCTCCTTAATGAAGGAAAAATGGCAGCCTTCGGTGCCCAATCTCGTTTCTCTTTCTTGTATCAAACCTTGAAATTCAAGCCAACTGACACTAAATTCGAAGACTCTCGCCACGGACAAGAAGTCAGCTTTGAAAGCATTAAAGAAATCAATCCTGACATTCTCTTTGTGATCAACCGTACCCTTGCCATCGGTGGTGACAACTCAAGCAACGATGGCGTCCTAGAAAATGCCCTCATCGCTGAAACTCCTGCCGCTAAAAATGGTAAAATCATCCAACTAACACCAGACCTCTGGTATCTAAGTGGTGGCGGTCTTGAATCAACCAAACTCATGATTGAAGACGCTCAAAAAGCTTTGAAATAAGCGAGAAAACCCAATATCAGGTGATGTTGGGTTTATTTTTCTTCTCGATTTCGTCTGAGGGAAAAGTGGTCTGGGACGAGGTCCTTGCCTGTTTTCGACCAGGGGTGACAACGCAAAATCCGAGCCAAGCCCATCAAAACACCCTTGAAGCCATGTTTTTCAATAGCCTGAATCATGTAGTTGGAACAAGTCGGCTCAAAGCGACAAGAAGGTGGAAAGGCTGGTGAGATAAAACGTTGGTAAAAGCGTACTGGGGCTATTAAGATTCGTTTCATTATTTCTTGGTTACAGCCATGGTGTGTAGTTGGCTGATTTCTTTTTTATTGAGGCGACGGGCTTCACCTGGACGGAGACCAGTCAAGTCTAGGTGTCCAAAACGTGTCCGAGACAACTTATCCACTTGAAGACCGACGGCTTCAAACATCTTTTTAACCTGATGATTACGCCCTTCATGGATAGTCAACTGTACCACAGAGCGATTTTTAACTGGATCCACTTTGAGAATTTCATAAACAGCTGGCTTGGTTTTCTTGCCATCAATCTCAAGACCACGGGTCAAGGGGCGAAGATTTTCTTTGTTGGCCACACCTTTAACACGCGCGACATAGACCTTGTCAATCTCATTACGGGGGTGAATCATCTCATCCGTAAAGTCACCATCATTGGTCAAAATCAAGACACCTGATGTATCCCAGTCCAAACGTCCAACTGGGTAAATGCGTTCTTTGACATTAGGCAAAAGGTCGACAACAGTCTTGCGACCCTTGTCATCTGTCACACTGGAAATCACTCCACGTGGTTTGTTAAGCAGATAGTAGACTTTTTCTTCGTTGTAGATAGGTTGGCCTTCTACTTCGACCTTGTCACCTGCCTTGATAGTCGTTGCGAGTTCACGTACCACTTGGCCGTTGACCGTCACCAAGCCTTGCTTGATCAGCTCTTCTGCTTTTCTCCTACTGGCCACACCTGCGTGGGCAATATATTTATTGATTCTCATCTTCTTCTATCCTTTCACCAAATAATTGGCTTTCTTGGGCTTGAATCTCAAGCTCATCAATCACTGGCAATTCTTCTAAATGGTTTATCCCCATGTAGTCTAGGAAATAATCCGTAGTCACATAGAGATTAGGGCGGCCCAAAACTTCTTTTTTCCCGTCTTCCTTTATCAAATCAAAAGCCTGCAACTTTGCCAAAGCTCCACTAGAATTGACCCCACGAATAGCATCAATCTCAATTCGGGTAATCGGTTGCTTGTAGGCAATGATGGACAAGGTCTCAAGGGCAGCCCGAGACAAGCTCTGGTTGATGGGCGCCTTGGAGTATTCCTTCAAAATCGCTGCAAATTGAGGCTTGGTGACCAATCTGTATGCACCACCTGTCTCAATCAGAGCCAAACTGGAATCTGGGCCCTTTTCATACTTCTGGGCTAATTTTTCTAAACTCTGTTGGATGCCTGTCGGGGGAAGCGAGAGGAGTTCAGCCAACTGACGAACCCGAATCCCATCTTCACCTGCTACAAACAAGAGCGCTTCTATTTCTGCTAAAGTACTCATCTTTCCTCTCTATCAAGTCTAGCTTTGTGCCTCTTGATTTTCTTCCTTCTTTTCCATAAGATAGATATCTCCGAAACTCTCCTCTTGCACGAGAATCAGCTCCTGAGTTTTGATTAACTCTAGGGTTGCCAAAAAGAGAGTAATGACCTCTTGGACATTCTGGGCTTCCTTGAACAAATCCTGCAAGCGCAACTGTTCTCGTCCAGTCAAGGACTCTTTTACGATGACCATCATGTCCTCAATCTTATACTCATCCCGCAAGATGGTTGTGTGGTTCTGAGCGAATTCCTCTTTTTTCTTGGCTAGGATATTTGAAAAAGCCAAAAAGAGGTCAATGGTCGTCTTGTCATGCACAAGCTCCGCATCTTCGTAAATCAACTCTGTCGGCGCTTTGGAATAGTACTGAGCCCGATCTTGGTGCTTAGCCTCCAAGTGCTCACCCAAGAGCTTGAACTTGCGGTATTCTTCGATTTGAGAGAGAAGATCCTGCTCTAGGTCATCCTCCAAGTCTATCACTTCAGCTACCTTTGGCAAGAGCTTGCGACTCTTGATCAGCATCAGCTGACTAGCCATGACCATATACTCGCCCGTCACTTCCAGACGCATGGCCTGCAGAGTTGAGACATAGGCTAGGTACTGTTCGATGACTTCTGTGATGGGCACATCGTAAATATCCATCTGATACTTAGAAACCAAGTGCAAGAGCAGGTCTAGGGGCCCTTCAAAATCTTTTAATTTAATATCCATTATCTATATTTTTCTAAGGTCAGGACTGTTTTTAATCCTAATTTTTTTGCAATTTCGTACAAATCGACCTTGTTTTCTATTTGTCTTAGAATGAACTGTTCCCGCAAGGCTTGGGCTGATAAGGTTGGAAAACCTTTCTCCTTGACAAAGGACTCTAGCTGACGAAAGGCCCACTGACGAGAATAAGTTTTCCCACCCCTTTCAAAGAGATAGATCTGCCCCATCAAGGGTTCTAGCTCTGGAATCAAGGTCGTGGGTATGGTGACAATCCTCTGTTGGGAAGCCTTGTTAATTCGCAACACCTGAAAATCCAGATTGATATCCGCAACCTTGAGGGCTAAAATCTCACTTGGCAAGAGCCCTATTTCCAAGATAAGAAGCGCCAGCAAGCGTCCTTCTGGATAATTACTTTCCTGCCAAAAAGAGTCTAGGTCTAGAATCTCTGGCTTTTCAGTCTTCTTTTCAGCTTGTTTGGCTAATTCCAGACGGTAAAAACTGTCCACTTCTCCTTTTCGATAGAGAAAGTAGAGAAATTGGTTACAGGCCGAAAGTTTTCGCTTCTGGGCGCTGATTTTTAGATTGGCTAGCTGGGCTTGGTAAATCTTAAGGCCGGTCTCAGAGATCCGCTCACCTGTAATGTCTAAAAATTGCTCCAGATCATACTTATAGGACTGCTTGGAATTGGCAGACAAACCCTGCTTTCCCTCTAAAAAGTCTGAAATCCTCTCTCTCATTTGCATCGAATCTCATATTCCTTACTAAAGTCATGCAAGAGAGCATTAACGGCCTTGAGGATAGACTTGCGCGTGATGATTCCTTGGAAAATCCCTTCATCATCTACCACTGGCAAAAAAGGTTCATCCACTAGTTTATGGAGGACTTCAGTGATGTTATAGTCAGGAGCGACGACTGCCACATCTGTCTTAGTCATATTGACGATGTCTGTCTTTGCCATCTGTTCATCTGTCAAACCTTGCTCCATTTGATAAGCCAAAATGTCTCTCAGACCAATGGTTCCGACAAAACGTTTGTCAAAGGTCACAACAGGGATACGGGTATAAGTGATTTGGCTCAACACTAAAATCGCATGATCAGCATTATGGGTATCAATCAAAGCCGCTAGATTCTCAGCAGGGGTAAGAAAAGTCTCTTCCTGCTCCAGTAAAAATGCTTCAAATTCCTTGGCAATCATCGAGCAAACTCCTTGGACAAGCCTGGATAAACCTCATGATCACGTGTCAAAAAGTCTACTTTGAAATAGCTGTCATCAATCTCCACACGGGCATAGAGGCATTCTCTGATGGTTCCTCGTGGTTGGCTGATGGATCCTGGATTGAGAAAGAGTGTTTTGCCTTCCATCCAAGCATTTGGTACATGCAAGTGACCATAGAGACAGATATCGGCATCTTCTTCCTGAGCCCAGTAGTCCAACTTTTGAAAGTTGAAATTGATATCAAACAAGTGTCCATGCGTCTGGATGATCTTGGTCGGACCAAGTTGAGTCACCAAACGTTCTGGGTAGCCAGCATAAAAGTCCATATTTCCTTTGACGACATGAATGCCTTCCCAGAGCGGAGAGTCTGGACGGAGTTCTGAGTCACCATCGTGAAAAATGGCATCAACTTTACCCAGATAGCGGTCACGGATTTCTTCGACAATCAAGCTATCGCCATGGGAGTCACTCATTACAATGATGGTTTGCTTTGCCATGATGGAAATACCTCCAAAAGTTTCTTAACGGCTAAGGCACGGTGGGATTGGCTATTTTTTTCTTCCAGGGTTAATTCAGCTGAGGATTTGCCTGTCTCTCCTACAAGGAAGAGGGGATCATAACCAAAGCCATTTTCACCCTTGGGTTCAAAGTTAATGTATCCTGGCCAGTCAGCTTCAACAACCAAGCTTTCCTTGTTTGGACTGGCTACAACTAGGGTTGTGTGGAATTGAGCTGAACGGTCCTTGAGTTCAAAGACCATGGCCAATTCGTGCAAGAGTTTGGCATTGTTTTCACGGTCGGTTGCTCCTACACCTGCAAAACGAGCTGACCAGACACCTGGCAAGCCACCGAGGACATCGACTTTGAGACCAGAGTCATCTGCTAGCACCATCTTGCCTGTTAATTGGGAAATAGTTTCTGCCTTGAGGCGGGCATTTTCTTCAAAGGTCATGCCTGTTTCAGCTACTTCAGGCAGATCTGGATAGTCATTGAGATTTTCCACATCGTAGCCTAACTTGTCAAAGATAGCTCGGAATTCCTTGGTCTTGCCCTCGTTACGAGTCGCAATGAGCAGAGTTTCTCTAACCTTGTTAGTTTCAAAGAAGGCTTCTACATTGACTCCTTCTTTAGGCAATTCTACATGCAGGAGTTGCCCATTTTCAACCAAGAGCAGAGCTCCCTGACGTTGGATGACTTCCAGGTTGCGGCCTGCTTCGGCATTTAAAATCTCAACGATAAAGGAGAGCAGACGAAAGTTAGAAGACCAGCGCATCACTGTTATCGTAATCGGAAAGCCACTTTCCTCGTCACGAAAAATCCGCGCTAAATCCATAAAATCAAGCTCGAGAGGATCTTTGATAAGGCTATAGATGCCTCCATAGACATCCCAGGCACCGACATACCAGTCCTGGTTATCCTTGTATTCATAAATTTTGTTTGTCATAAAGTTACATGCTCCACATGAATCTCTTTTTCCAGCCATTCTGCTCCAATTTGGGCAAAACTTTGGCTATTGGCTGTTGTGTAAAAACGATGTTGAAGAGGTCCCGCATCTCGGCTACGATTGATTTCAAAATAGTTAAGCAAAACCGAGATATCCCGTACACACTCTGCCCCACTATCGATGAGCTGAACTTTGGGGCCCATGACATTCTGGATGATGGGGCGAAGGAGCGGATAGTGGGTACAGCCCAAAATCAGGCTATCCACCTTTCCGACCAAGGGGCGCAGGGTTTCATAAACCACTTTCTTGGTTACACTGGTTGACAGGGCACCAGACTCCACCAAGGGGGCAAACTTGGGACAGGCCAAACTCTCTACCTGTAAATCCGGATCCAGATCATGGATTTTCTGACGATAGATGTCTGATTGGACCGTCATGGGGGTTCCAATCACTCCGATTTTCCCGCCTTGACTGGACTTGATGGCTGCCGAAGCTCCTGGCAAAATCACGCCTAGGACAGGAATATCTAGTTGGGCCTTGATTTCTTCCCAGACGATCGCAGTCGCAGTATTACAAGCAATGACAATCATCTTGACATCCTTGGTCAAGAGAAAGTTGACCAACTGCCAAGTATATTCACGAATTTGCTCAGCAGGACGGGGACCATAGGGCGCCCGTGCCGAATCTCCAATATAGACGATTTCTTCATGGGGAAGCTGGCGCATGAGCTCACGAACAACAGTCAAGCCCCCGACACCCGAATCCAAAAAACCAATTGGTCGATTATCCATACAGTCTTCTTTCTAGTCTTTTTCTGATTGATAGTTCATCATGATTCCTTGTCCTGAAGGAACTAACCGACAGCTTGATAAAATGTCAACTGCCTCTCTCTTAATCATAATCAAATATCAATAGAATGCAAGGAAAAAGTCTTATCCTTGAGAACTATTGAACATAGTGAGAAGTCTGGAACTTTCATCCCAGACTTTTCCTATTTATTTCTTTTTATTGTTAGCAAGAGCTGCTTTTTGTTGGCGGATGATTTGGTGGTAAACTTGTTGTACCTTGGCTTCGCTTGGTTTTTGACCATTTGCGCTCAAAAGAGCACGAACTGCCTCAGCATTCAAACGTGGGTTGTCAGCAAATTCTTTTTCAATTTGCTTACGCACCAAATACATACCTCCAAGAGCTCCTCCTAGAAAAGCTAGCACAATCAAGACAATTGCTAAAAGTAAGTCCATTCTTTTTCTCCTGTTTCTTTTTGAGTCTTCTATATTATACCATAAAGTGACTTTCCTGACTAGTTTGTTTTACGCTTTCACGAAGGGTAATAGGCGACAAAAAAGGAGCCTTGCATTTCGATGAAAGAGGGCTCCTTGCTGCGTTTATGCTCAATGAAAATCAAAGAGCAAACTAGGAAGCTAGCCGCAGGTTGCTCAAAACACTGTTTTGAGGTTGCAGATAGAGCTGACGCGGTTTGAAGAGATTTTCGAAGAGTATTATTTTACATAAATAGCCAGTGTTTGATAAGGTTTGAGAAGAATTTTCTCAGCCACTTCTGTAGCTTCATAGTTAGAAAGCAAAATCTGTCCATTTTGGTAGACCACTGGCAAGTCGATTTCCACTTCTGTGGCATAAAAGTTATTGAGCACTAGTAACTTTTCATTCTCATACTGACGTTCAAAAGCATAGACTTGCTTACTATCTTCAAAGGCTGGTTTGTAACTTCCTTCTGAGATGATAGGCATTTCCTTACGAAGTCGAATCAAGTTTTGGTAGAAGGTGAAAATCGGACCTTTGATTTCATTTTCTACGTTGATCTGAGGGTAGGATTTTCCTGCCTTCAACCAAGGAGTTCCTCTTGTAAAACCAGCATTTTCTGAAGCATCCCACTGCATGGGAATGCGTGAATTATCTCGTGACTTGGCCTGAATAATCTGGAAGGCTTCTTGCTCACTTTTCCCTCCTTTTAAGAGCATCTGATAAGCATTGATGGACTCGACATCCACATAGTCAGCCATGGAATCATAATCTGGGTCAACCATTCCTATTTCCTCACCCATGTAGATGTAAGGTGTCCCACGTGACAAATGAATGCTGGCAGCCAGCATGGTCGCCCCTTCATTGCGGAAATGTTGAATATCCACAAAACGATTCAATGCTCGTGGTTGGTCGTGATTGTTCCAAAAGAGGGCGCTCCAGCCGTTTTTGTCACTCATTTCCTTGCCCCAGCTATGATAAAGTCTTTTCAACTCTTCAAAGTCAAAGGGAGCCAAGGTCCACTTTTGTCCATCCTTGTAGTCCACCTTGAGATGATGGAAATTAAAGGTCATGGATAACTCCTGACGGTCAGGCGACGAATAGAGGACGCAGTTTTCCATGGTGGTCGAGGACATTTCCCCAACTGTCATAAAACTATCATCTGATCCAAAAGTGGCTTGGTTCATCATGCGCAAATAGTCATGAACGATGGGCTTGTCTGTGTAAGCTGGCTTTCCTTCATTTTCAGGGCAATCCACTAAGACCTCGTCCTTGCCGATCAAATTGATCACATCAAATCGGAAACCTTTGACTCCCTTGTCGCGCCAGAAATTAACAACCTTGAAAAGCTCCTTGCGGACATTGGGATTTCGCCAGTTAAGGTCAGCCTGGCTCTCATCAAAGAGGTGGAGGTAATATTTCCCTGTATCCCCGAAAGGTGCCCAGGCAGAGCCACCAAACTTAGACTGCCAGTCTGTCGGTTGGTCTTGTATGAAGAAAAAGTCTTGGTAATACTGGTCGCCAGCTAGGGCTTTCTGAAACCATTCGTGTTCTGTCGAACAATGATTGAGCACCATATCCAGCATAAAGTCAATCTTGTGTTCTTTACCGACACGCACCATCTCCTCAAAATCAGCCATATCACCAAAAAGAGGATCTACTGCCATATAATCTGAAATATCGTAGCCATTATCCCGTTGGGGGCTTGGATAGAACGGATTGAGCCAGACCATATCCACGCCTAGTTTCGCTAGATAGGGAATTTTTTCGATAATTCCACGGAAATCCCCAATACCATTTCCAGTGGTGTCTTTGTATGATTTTGGATAGATTTGATAGACTACTTTTCTTTTATCAAGTGCCATCTGTTTCTCCTTTTCTGATAAAAGGGAGGAACCTGATGTTCCTTCCCTGTTTGTGCTATTTCGATTAGATTCGTGTAGCGACCATGAGAACTTCTCCAGCTTGGATAGTTGTTGGATAAGTTCCAGTGATAGTCGCTATATAAGCATCTTGGTTGGTGATGATAACTGGAGTTTCTGTCACGAGACCTGCAGCCTTAATGACATCCATATCAAAACGAATCAATTTCTGACCAACTGTGACGTGGTCTCCTTGGGCTACAAGACTTTCAAAACCTTTGCCATCAAGACCTACTGTATCCATACCGATGTGGATGAGCAATTCTACCCCTTCGTCAGTGACAATACCAATGGCATGCTTGGTAGGGAAAAGAACCGTCACTGTCCCATTTACTGGAGAAGTCAACTCACCGTGGCTTGGTTCAATGACTAGACCTTGCCCCATGACACCTGATGCAAAAACAGGGTCCGTCGCTTGACTCAATTCTTTCACTTGACCAGCAAGGGGGCTGACAATCTCTACTGGAGCAAGGGTTACTGATTCATGACTGACAAATTCCGCTTCTTCTTGGGCAACGAATTCTGCCTGTAAGGCTGTATCGTCCTCTGTTTTTGTAAAGAAGCCTGCCTTACGGAAGAAGAAAGTCAAGAGCATTGGTACAACAATAGCAACTAGCATGGTTCCTGCAAACGGCAGCATGTATTGAGGTTGAATAGAGAGGATACCTGGCAAACCACCGATACCAATAGAAGCCGCCGTTACATTGAAAGTAACGGACAACATGCCGGCAAGGGCCGAACCAATCATCCCAGCTACAAATGGATATATGTATTTGACATTAACCCCAAAGAGGGCTGGTTCTGTAACACCGAGATAGGCTGAAATGGTTGCAGGAAGTGAAACTTGAGCCTCACGCTCATCATGACGATGCATGAAATAATAGGCAAATACGGCTGAACCTTGGGCAATATTAGAAAGAGCAATCATAGGCCAGAGAGCAGTTCCGCCAGCATCCGCAATCAATTGTGTGTCGATGGCATTGGTCATATGGTGCAGACCGGTAATGACAAATGGAGCGTAGAGGGCACCAAAAATCGCACCGAAGAGCCATTTAACTGGACCAGTCAAACCTGCCAAGACAACTGCTGAAAGTCCTTGTCCAATTGTCCAACCGATTGGTCCCAAAACAGTGTGAGCCAAAATCAAAGCTGGAATCAATGACAAGAAAGGCACAAAAATCATGGAAATGACTTCCGGAATATGCTTGCGCCAGAAAATTTCAAGATAAGACAGACTCAAACCTGCAAGCAAGGCTGGGATAACTTGAGCTTGATAACCAATACGATTAACAGTAAAGTAGCCAAAATTCCATACCCAGTTGGCTGCGATTTCTTCTGTTGAAGTAGACGCTACTGCATAGGCATTCAGCAACTGTGGTGAAACCAAACAGATCCCGAGAACAATTCCCAAGATTTGGCTGGTTCCCATCTTACGAGAGACAGACCAAGTAATCCCTACTGGTAAGAACTGGAAGATTGCTTCACCAGGCAACCAGAGGAAGTGATTAACCCCTGACCAAAACTGAGAGGATTCTGTGATGGTCTTGCCATCCAACATCGACCAATGAACACCTTCTAAGACATTACGGAAACCGAGGATCAAGCCTCCGACAATCAGGGCTGGAATAATCGGTGTAAAGATTTCCGCCAGAGTGGTCATAACACGTTGGACCACGTTTTGATTGCTCTTAGCTGCGGACTTGGCTGCTTCTTTGGAAACACCCTCAATGCCTGAAACAGCTGTAAAATCATTATAAAAGATTGGCACGTCATTCCCAATAATCACCTGAAATTGACCCGCATTGGTAAAGGTCCCTTTGACGGCTGGAATCGACTCGATGGCCTTAACATTTGCCTTCTTTTCGTCACCGAGAACAAAGCGCATCCGTGTCGCACAGTGGGTGACAGCAGTCACATTTTCTTTGCCTCCGATTGCCTGAAGCAGATCCTTGGCTTCTTGTTCAAATTTTCCCATTTGATTCTCCTTATACTTGTCAAAGCAAGCTTGACTTGATAGCTCTATTGTAAACGATACCAAACTTGTAGGCAACTTGTTTGTTGTAAAAAAAGGATATTTTTGTAAACTTTCTAGCACTTGTATGGTAAAATAGATACAAGTGTGTATAAAGTAAGACTCAAAATTCATTTAAGGAAGCAAGATGAAGAAATACCAACAATTATTTAAGCAAATCCAAAAAACCATTCAAAACGAGACATACGCTGTCGGAGATTTCCTCCCCAGCGAGCACGACCTCATGAATCAGTATCAAGTAAGTCGTGACACCGTCCGAAAAGCTCTGTCCCTCCTCCAAGAGGAAGGATTAATCAAAAAGATAAGGGGGCAAGGTTCTCAAGTCGTCAAAGAAGAAACCGTCAATTTCCCTGTCTCTAACCTAACCAGCTACCAAGAACTGGTTCAAGAACTTGGACTACGCTCTAAAACCAATGTGGTCAGTCTGGACAAGATCATTATCGATAAAAAATCCTCACTGATCACCGGCTTTCCAGAGTTTCGGATGGTTTGGAAGGTGGTCCGCCAGCGTGTAGTAGATGACCTGGTATCCGTTCTGGATACGGACTATCTGGATATGGAACTGGTCCCAAATCTCACTCGCCAAATCGCTGAGCACTCTATCTACTCGTATATAGAGGACGACCTCAAACTTACCATCGATTATGCTCAGAAAGAAATTACCATTGACCACACGAGTGACCGAGACAAGATTCTCATGGATATTGGCAAAGACCCTTATGTCGTTTCAATCAAGTCAAAAGTCTATCTCCAAGACGGGCGCCAGTTTCAGTTCACCGAAAGTCGCCATAAACTAGAAAAATTTCACTTTGTTGACTTTGCCAAAAGACATCCGAAATAAACACTTACAGTTGGGGATACTCTCAACTGTTTTTTAGTAGTAAACGATCTAGTTGATAGTTGGAAAAGATGGACTGCTTGCTACTTATTCTACTATTTTAAGAAAAAACAACAGCAAATATGTATCTTGCTAAAAAGCTATTGACAAATGCTAAGCGATCATTAGAATGGGAGGTGAGGAGATAAATAGAAACAAATTAAAAGGAACTGCTTTATAAAATGTAAGCGGTTTCGGATAAACAACGGAGGTTTTTATGAAAAAACACTTTTGGGAGAAATCCTGTCGCTATAGCATCCGCAAACTAACGGTTGGGACTGCTTCTGTTTTGCTAGGGGCTGTTTTTCTATCCAGTCATACAGTCTCAGCTGATGGTATTGAAGTGCAGCAAAATGACCCAAGTATTGTCGAGACTACAACTAAACCTAATAGTGGATCAGAGCAGATTGAACCGACTGAGACCACTAAACCAGCTCTAGTTGAGACTCCAAGTTCCGAAAGCAAGCCAGCTGAGGAGACTCCGAAGACAAATAGTCAAGCTAGTGAAGAAGCCATTGTAGAAGCTAAAGAAAATAAGGAACCTGAAAAGGCAGATCAGCCAGTGACAAAGCAAGAAAACTACCAACTCAACTACGATCAGCCAACAGCTCCCTCCTATGATGGATGGGAAAAACAAGCCCTTCCTGTCGGAAATGGAGAGATGGGAGCCAAGGTTTTCGGTCTGATTGGGGAAGAGAGAATCCAGTACAACGAAAAGACCCTCTGGTCAGGAGGACCACAACCCGATAGCACCGACTATAACGGAGGAAACTACAAGGACCGTTACAAGGTCTTAGCAGAGATACGTAAAGCCCTCGAAGCTGGTGACCGCCAAAAAGCAAAACAGCTAGCTGAACAAAATCTAGTTGGACCAAACAACGCCCAGTATGGACGTTACCTAGCCTTTGGAGATATCTTCATGGTCTTTAATAACCAGAAGAAAGGACTAGATACTGTAACTGATTATCATCGTCGTTTGGATATCACTGAAGCCACTACGACCACTTCTTACACCCAAGATGGGACGACCTTCAAACGCGAAACTTTCTCCAGTTATCCTGATGATGTCACTGTGACCCACTTGACCAAAAAAGGAAACAAGACACTTGACTTTACCCTTTGGAACAGTTTGACAGAAGACTTGCTTGCTAATGGAAACTACTCTTGGGAATATTCTAACTATAAGAATGGTCATGTCACTACAGATACAAACGGAATCCTTCTAAAGGGAACTGTTAAAGATAACGGCCTCAAATTTGCATCCTATCTAGGAATTAAAACGGATGGAACAGTTACTGTTCAGAATGAGACACTAACCGTTACAGGCGCAAGTTATGCAACCCTCTACCTCAGCGCCAAAACAAACTTTGCTCAAAATCCTAAAACCAACTATCGAAAAGACATTGACCTCGAAAAAACAGTTAAAGGGATTGTAGAAGCTGCTAAGGCCAAAGACTACGAGACACTGAAAAAGGCCCATATCAAGGACTATCAAAGTCTCTTTAACCGCGTTAAACTAAACCTAGGTGGAAACAAGACTGCTCAAACGACTAAAGAGGCCCTTCAAGGCTATAACCCAGAAAAAGGGCAAAAACTGGAAGAACTCTTCTTCCAATACGGACGTTATCTACTCATTAGTTCGTCTCGCGATCGGACAGATGCCCTTCCTGCCAACCTACAAGGAGTCTGGAATGCTGTAGACAATCCACCTTGGAACGCTGACTACCACCTCAATGTCAATTTGCAAATGAACTATTGGCCTGCCTACATGAGCAATCTTGCTGAAACTGCCAAGCCAATGATCAATTACATTGACGACATGCGCTACTATGGTCGTATCGCTGCTAAGGAATACGCAGGTATCGAATCCAAAGATGGACAAGAAAATGGTTGGCTGGTCCACACTCAAGCAACACCATTTGGCTGGACTACTCCTGGTTGGAATTACTATTGGGGGTGGTCGCCAGCAGCTAATGCCTGGATGATGCAGAACGTCTATGACTACTATAAATTCACCAAGGATGAGACTTATCTCAAAGAAAAGATTTATCCAATGCTCAAGGAAACCGCTAAATTCTGGAACTCCTTCTTGCACTATGACAAGGCCAGTGACCGTTGGGTGTCTTCTCCATCCTACTCACCAGAACACGGTACCATCACCATCGGAAACACCTTTGACCAGTCGCTAGTTTGGCAGCTATTCCACGACTACATGGAAGTCGCTAACCATCTGAAAGTCGACCAAGACTTAGTCACAGAGGTCAAGGCTAAATTTGACAAACTAAAACCACTTCATATCAACAATGAGGGCCGCATCAAGGAATGGTACGAAGAAGACAGTCCGCAATTCACTAATGAAGGGATTGAAAATAACCACCGCCACGTTTCCCATCTAGTTGGGCTCTTCCCTGGTACACTCTTTAGCAAGGACCAGGCTGAATACCTAGAGGCTGCGCGTGCTACTTTAAACCACCGTGGAGATGGTGGTACTGGCTGGTCTAAGGCCAATAAAATCAATCTCTGGGCTCGTCTACTGGACGGTAACCGTGCTCATCGCTTGCTCGCTGAACAGCTCAAATACTCAACCCTAGAAAACCTTTGGGATACCCACGCGCCTTTCCAGATCGATGGCAACTTTGGAGCAACCAGCGGGATGGCAGAAATGCTCCTGCAATCTCATACTGGCTATATTGCGCCATTGCCAGCCCTTCCAGATGCATGGAAAGACGGTCAGGTTTCTGGATTGGTTGCCCGTGGTAACTTTGAAGTCAGCATGAAGTGGAAAGATAAAAACCTGCAAAGCTTGTCCTTCCTTTCAAATGTCGGAGGGGACCTAGTTGTAGACTATCCAAACATCGAAGCCAGTCAGATCAAGGTCAATGGCAAACCAGTCAAGGCAACGATTCTTAAAAACAATCGCATCCAACTGGCAACACAAAAAGGTGACGTCATTACCTTTGAACACTTCCCTGGTCGCATAACCAGTCTGACAGCAGTTCGACAAAATGGAGTCACTGCCGAACTTACCTTCAATCAAGTAGAAGGCGCTACCCACTATGTCATCCAAAGACAAGTGAAAGACGCGTCTGGCCAAGCCTCTGCAAGCAGAGAATTTGTAACCAATCAAACCCACTTTATTGACCGCTCACTAAATCCTCAACTCGCCTATACCTATACCGTCAAGGCTATGCTGGGAGAAGTTTCTACACAGGTATCCGAAAAGGCTAATGTCGAAACCTACAGCGAGTTGATGGATGACCGAGATAGCCGCATCCAGTACGGAGCTGCCTTTGGAAACTGGGCAGACTCAGAATTATTTGGAGGAACAGAGAAATTTGCTGACCTTTCAAAAGGGGACTACACAGACGAAGACATCACTGCCACCATTCCTTTCACTGGTGTTGGTATCGAAATCTATGGACTAAAATCGTCCGAACTAGGTCTTGCTACTGCTAAAATTGACGGAAAAGAAGTTGGAGAACTTGATTTCCATACTGCTGGAGCAACTGAAAAAGGTAGTCTCATTGGTCGCTTTACAGGATTAGCAGATGGACCTCATACATTGACTCTTAGCGTTAAGCGTGAGCACAAGGGACGTGGAAGTGAACGCTCGAAAATTTCATTAGACTACTTCAAGGTCCTATCTGGAACAGGCAACACGATTGAAAAAATGGATGATCGTGATTCGCGCATCCAGTATGGTGCCCAGTTTAAGGACTGGTCTGACCCGGAACTCTACGGAGGTACGGAAAAATACGCTGACATCAACAACAGCGACTCTAGTGCAGCTTCAGAAGCTCAGGCAACCATTTCCTTTACTGGTACAGGCATTCGTATCTATGGTTTGAAGAGCCTTGCCCTTGGACGAGCGCGTGTTACATTAGATGGCAAAGAAATGCCAAGTCTAGACTTCTATACGTCAGGTGCAACTGAAAAAAGGGCCTTTATTGGCGAATTTACAAATCTCACTGACGGTCCGCACACCCTGACATTACGTGTTGACCCAGATTCACCAGAAGGTCGCAAGAAAATCTCTCTAGACTCCTTTGATATCATCAAAGCTCCAGCTGTTGGTATAGATAGTCCAAGTATCGCTCCTCTCAAGGAAAACGATAAAGAAATTTCCTTAACCCTACCGCCTGGAGACTGGGAAGCCATCGCTGTAACCTTCCCAGGTGTCAAAGATCCTCTAGTATTGCGCAAAGTGGACGAAACGCATCTGGTTACAAGTGGGGATCAGACCGTGCTATCAATCCAAGACAATCAAGTTCAAATCCCAATCCCTGAGGCTACTGATCGACAAACTGGAAAAGCGATTGAAGCTTATGCCATTCAAGGAACTACCACAAGCAGTCCTGTCGTAGCTGTCTTTACTAAAAAAGATGAGAAAAAGGTTGACGAGAAGCAGCCAACTACAAGCAATGGAGACGAACCAGCTCCTACTGTTGAAATTCCTGAATATACTGATCCTATCGGAACTGCGGGACAAGAAGAGCCGCCTACGGTGACAATCCCTGAATACACTGAACCTATCGAGACTGCAGGGCAAGAAGAAGCTCCTACTGTTGAAATTCCGGAATACACCGAGCCTATCGGAACGGCAGGGCAAGAAGAGCCACCTACGGTTGAAAAGCCTGAATACACTGAACCTATCGGAACGGCGGGGCAAGAGGAGGCCCCTACCGTAGAAATTCCTGAATACACCGATCCTATCGGAACTGCTGGGCAAGAAGAAGCTCCTGTAGTAGAAAAACCTGAGTACACTGGTCCTATCGGAACTAGCGGAGATCAGGCTGCTCCAACCCTCACCCGACCTGAGTATCAGCTGCGTGTCTTGAAAGGCAAGGAAACCGGAGTGGAAATTATTGGTGGAGTTAGTGACTTAGAAGGAATTTCTCACGTTTCTAGCCGACGTGTCTTAGCTCAAGAACTCTTTGGCAAGACCTATGATGCTTACGACCTACAGCTTAAAAATCCAACCGATCATAGCTTGCAGCCAAAAGGCTCTGTCTTGGTTCGATTGCCTATTTCAGCTAGCGTAGAAAATATCTACTACATCACTCCGACCAAGGAGTTACAAGCTCTTGATTTCACCGTTCGAGAAGGAATGGCAGAATTCATCACTAGTCATTTCAGTACCTATGCTGTCGTCTATCAAGCTGCTGGAACAACCTCTGCCACGGAGAAAAAACCAAGTGGTTCAGATGTAGAAACCTTGGCACACGGCGCTGAACAACTTTCAGCTAGTTCTAACCTTGCTAAAGCTGGAAATCATTCTCCTAAAAAACAACTTCCAGCAACAGGAGAAACATCTAATCCACTCCTCTTCTTAGCAGGCCTCAGCCTAGCCCTTACAGCCACTTTTATGTTAAAAGGAAGAAAGGATAAATCCAACTAACTTTTAACATAAGAAAAACAGGATGAAGAACAACTTCATCCTGTTTTATTTTTTACAGCAGGTATAAAAAGGCTAGGGTCAAGAGACTTGCTAGAAGTCCAACTCCCCAAAAGAAGAAGTCAACCTTCCACTCGCTCCAAGGATTGCCCTTGCCTGAGAATCCTCCAAGCTCAAAATGGTGATGGACAGGTGTCATACGGAAAATACGCTTCCCACCACTAAGTTTGAAGTAGGTAACCTGCATCATAACAGAGCTTGTCTCAAAAACATAGATAATCCCAATCACCAAAAGGGTCCATTCTTGGTGAAGAGCCATAGAAATAGCTGCTAGCATTCCACCAAGAGCCAGACTCCCCACATCTCCCATGAAGACCTTGGCAGGCTTGTGGTTAAAGACGAAGAAGCCTAGTAAACCACCAATCATGGCAAGAATCACAAGTAGGATATCGAGTTGATTTTGCATATAAGCAATCACACCGTAGGCCGACAAGCTAATCACTACGGAAATACTTGCTAAGCCGTCAATCCCGTCAGTCAGATTCACCGCATTTGAAAAGCCAACTAGCCAGAAAAGGGCAAAGAAAATATAGAAAATACCCAGGTGAACTTGGTAGCCAAAGACAGAAAGCATATCTCCACCACGCTCATAAAAGAGGTAGAAAATCACTCCTCCAAGCAACTGGAGTGCAAGTTTTTGCTTGGGATTTAAGCCCTCGTTGATCTTGCGAAAGACCTTGAGAAAATCATCCAAAAAGCCTACCAAACCATATAAAACTAAAATAAACAAAATCATGCCTACATTGTTGGTCAATTGTTGGGTAAAGAGAGCAACCAGAAAGCTCATCACTACTGCAACGATTAGGAAGACAAGACCTCCCATGGTTGGAGTCCCAGCTTTAGCTTGGTGTTGCTTGACATCCTCATGCATCTGCTGACCCGTAATCTGTGATTTTCGATAAAATCGGATAAAGGCTGGAATACCTATCAAGGTCAATAGAAAGGCTAGGACTCCAGCACTAATGGAACTAATCATCTTAATCTCCTAAAGTTATTTTCATTTTTTTAATGTCTTTGAGGGCTGTATTAGCACGGACACTTTGTTTTTTGACCGTTTTGCCACTACCTTCCCACTCGACTTCTATATTCAGCCATTTGGCAAATGTTTGCACATTTTCATCTGTCCAGCCGTACATATCAGGTATTTCTTCGACCTTATCAGATAGGATCAAGATCTGCTGATTGGCTTCCAAATTATCTCCTTCAGAAACCGAGAGATCCTTGATCTTGGTTCCTGTTCCGATAACGATTGGTTGGACAAGGTTACGACGCAATTCCTCTGCTAGGTCACCCGGAGTAAAGTCCTTGGTAGCTGGCATGGCATAGCTTGTCGTCTTGCTGACCTGATCCAAATTCTTAGCAGTTGACTGAAGATTGAGGGATTCTTTCATAGCAGAAGCTCGCTCAAGGATTGGGTTGGCAAACTCTCCCAGTTGAACACCTGAATAATGCTCTGGCTGTTGCACCGTTACATAGAGGATAAAGTCAGGGTTCTCTGCAGGATGCATCGACACAACAGAGAAGATATAGTTGGTTGACCCGGTAAGATAACCACCATTTTTCTCATCCGCAATCTGAGCCGTCCCTGATTTCAGGGCAACATTCTGACCTGGGACATTGACAGTTGCTTTTCCTGTACTATGATTGTACATAGTTCCATAGACAGGGTCGGTACCAACCATGACCATATGTTCTCGAGTTGATGAGGCTGCTTCTTTTGAGACGGGATTTCCGACGATTTCCTTTTGAGACTTACGGACAGACTGGTCATTTGGATCATAGAGGGCACTGATAAATTTCGGCTCCAACATAACCCCATCGTTGGCAATGGCTGTAAAAGCACGAAGCATCTGGGTCTGGGTAACAGAAATCCCTTGTCCAAATGCACTCATGGCGATATTGACAATGTTATCCGCAGGTAATTGACCTGTGTACTCATCTGCCAGACCAAAACGAGTTGGCACCCCAAACTTAAAGCGGTTAAGATAGTCCAGCCATGTTGCATCCCCCATCTTTTGCTCAAGCAAGGTCATCCCGATATTACTTGAATGGGCAAAACCTTGAGAGAAAGTCATGGTACCACCACTGGTCAACCCTTCATTGACATCCCAGTCTCGAATAGTCGCATCTGCTATTTTCAATTCACTACTGTTAAAGTATTCTCCACCAGGGAAGGTGTTGTTATCAATGGCTGAGGCCAGCATCATCACCTTCATGGTCGATCCTGGCTCGTAGTTGCTTTGATAAAGGATATCACGCCAGACAAAGTCTTTTGTAATGCCATCCTTGGTATCTGCATTGAAGGTCGGCCGTTGAGTCGTAGCGAGGATTTCCCCTGTCTTAGCGCTAACCAAGGTAGCCGTCATGTACTTGCCTTTTACCTTTTCTTGGAAGAGATCCATCTGGGTTTCCATAAAGGATTGCAAAGGACTGGAAAGAGTCGTGTAGACATCCTTTCCATCTACCGTTTGTTGCGAGGCTTGTTCTGTTCCTGGAACAATATTTCCCAAGGGATCCTTTTCATAAGTAATGATTCCATCAGTCCCTGCAAGGATATTATTCAAGGAGCTTTCCATCCCTGATGTTCCAATTAAGCGTTTGGTGCCATCCTCATTTTCATGGAGTTGTGCGAGTCCGATAAAGGAAGAAGCAAACTGTCCATTGGGATAACTGCGGTTAGGGCTAGTCGTAAAGTCAATCCCCTCGACACCAGCAGTTTTGAGATCATTTTTAATAGCCATCATATTGGCATAGGTAATCCCATTTCCCTTGGTACCAAAGGATACCTGTTTCAGATCTGGCTGAGAAAGCTGTTCTTTGACATAGGACTCCTCCATATCCAGATACTTATGGAAAATTTCAGCCACCTTATTAAATTGAGAATCCTCTACATAGAGTATCTTACCTGTTGCTGACTTGTAGGTCTTGTCAATAACGGCATAGATATTATAAGATGTCGCATCTTCTGCAATAGGCGTACCATTACGATCGTAGATAGTCCCCCGTTTTGCAGGAATCGTCTTGGTTGTTTGGTGAACCTTTTTAGCCTCTTTAACCAAGTCCTTACCAAATTTTTTACCCGTTCCGATAATGACCGCAAAGTTGACCAAAAAGACAGCGAAGAGTATGACAGCCAATAAACTCAGGCTTTTCCCTACTCTTCGGCGGTTTTCTTCTGGAGATTTACGGTTACGAACGGCATAACGGATGATTTTTTCTTTCCACTGTTTCATTTCTTACTCCGCTGCTCGGATATTTTCGTTATTCAGCTGCAAATCCTTGGAGTTTGCAATTTCTTTCAAACGTTCTGAACGAATCAATTCATTGACCTCTTGCTTGGCATCGTCTAGCTCGGTTTTCTTTTCTTCGATTTGAGCATTGACCTTGGTCAATTCATTCTGAACTTGTAATAGCTTGGTCTGCATAAACACAACGCTAATTGCCAAGATAATCATTGTTGCAGCAATCGAAACATAGAAGGCCTTTTCCACACGTGAAAAACCTTTAAACTTCGTTTGCAATAACTGGCTTGTTTTTTCGATTCTTTCTGCCATGTTTTTCCTCTTACTTGTGAATTTTTCTAGCCACGCGCAACTTGGCTGAATGCGAACGATTGTTGGCTTCTAGCTCTTCAGCACTTGGCAAGATTGGCTTACGGGATACCAATTCCATCTTAGGCTTAAGGTCATCTGGAATGAAGGGCAAACCTTTGGGAACTTCCACTGTTGAAGCTTCTTTAAATAGTTGCTTAGTCAAGCGGTCTTCCAGCGAATGGAAGGTAATGACCGAGATTCTACCATCCAGAGCCAGCATGTCCATGGCCTGCTGGATGGATTCATCTGCCGCGCCCAGCTCATCATTGACTTCGATTCGGATAGCCTGGAAAATCTGCTTGGCAGGGTGTCCCTTTTTCTTGAGTTCCTTAGCAGGCTTGGCCGACTTGATAATCTCTGCCAACTCCGTCGTTGTCTCAATTGGTTTCACCTCGCGCGCTTGCTCAATCTTACGGGCAATCTGTTTAGAAAACTTATCCTCACCATACTTGAAAAAGATCCGAACCAAGTCATGATAGTCATAATGATTGACCACCTCATAGGCTGTTAGACTAGCTTCCTGATTCATCCGCATATCCAGTGGCGCATCCTTTTTATAAGAAAAACCACGTTCACGCTGATCCAGCTGAGGACTGGACACTCCCAAGTCATAACAAATTCCATCAATTTCCTGGACACCAGCCTCCTGCAAACGTACCTGCAAATGACGGAAGTTATCCTTGATAAAGGTTACCATCCCCTTTTCGATGTAGGGTGCCAAGCGTTTTTGCGCATTGTCAATGGCATTCTGGTCCTGGTCAAAGGCATAGAGATGCCCTTTTTCGCTCAATTTACTTAATAAATATTCGCTATGGCCTGCTCCGCCCAAAGTCGCATCAACGTAGATACCGTCAGGTTTTACGTCAAGCATATCAATCGTTTCATGAAGCAAGACCGTTACATGATGAAATTCTTTTGTCATATCCTATCTATTTTACCACAAATCTGACCAGCTTGCACTTGTCAGACAAGGCTAAGTTTCTTCGAAAAAAATTCTCAAATATATGTCTCATATACTTGACATCTCGCTCTCAAAAGAATATAATATAGTCAAATATATACGACATATCAGAAAGGAGACCTTATGAATCGTGTCAAAGAATTCCGCAAGGAACTAGGCATTTCCCAGCTCGAGCTCGCCAAAGATATCGGTGTCTCGAGACAGACCATCAACATGATTGAAAATGACAAGTACAATCCTACTTTGGAACTCTGTCTCAATCTCGCCCGTAGCCTCCAAACTGACCTCAACAGTCTCTTTTGGGAGGACGATTTTTAAAAAAGGAGCAAACAAATGAAAAAAGAAACTCTCACTGAAAAATTCATCAAACGCATATACGGTATTTCTGGTCCCCTTGACGAACACAAACGGCGCGAGACCGATCGTATCGGGAATCAGGTCTTTATTGTCCTCTTTTATCTGATGACATTTGGCAATCTCATTCCCTTTGTCCTTGCTTATAAATACCCGCAAATTGTCGCTATCGGCTATCCTCTCTTGGTGTTTGGCATTTCGATGATAGTTGCTCTCTATGTGATCTCTCAAACCAAGAAAACGGGCATCACAGCTATTGATCCCGAAATGCTGAGTCAAAAAGAAAGCAAACAGCTACGTTTTCCTGGTCTAAAATCCGGTCTGATCTATGGCATAGCGATATTTTTTATAATGCCATTCATTGATACCCTAACCAGTGAAAATCCAAATTTCATCAGTTCTCTTCTGAATACAAAACATATTTTAAAAACTATACTGGGAGCTTTCTTTTTCGGAATGATGATGCAAATTGTTGTCTCTCTTCGCATTCAAAAAGCCAAGAAAGACCAAGAAGACGACTAGGAGGTACCTTATGAAATCACTAGCGAGACTGCTGATCAGTCATGTTTTTATCAGTATCTTTATTACCTTTTTCCTACTTTCTGGACATATTGAGCATCCTTTCTTGATTATCTTTCTTTTATTCCTTCCTGTATTGAACAAGGGACAGAGATTCCAGAAAATCCAATCAAAAAAAATACGTCTTCTAAACGCATCTCTCTGTTTTATCCTCGTATCCTTTCCACAACTTTTAACAAATCCTATGGATTGGAGATATCTGGTATTTCTAATAATCTGTATCATTTTTAGTTTGGTTTACTTCTATACTCTCTGTCAACTCTTTAAAGAAGTCAATCAAAAATCGGTCATTTAGGAGAACACTCCCATGAAAAAAGAAGATTTCACCACTCGCTTACTCAAACTATTCTTTCACATACAAGGGCCATTTGATGAATGCCGTCAAGAGATGATTTACAAGGCTTGTGCCCGTGCCTTGATCCAAATCGTTTACTCCTCCCTCCTACTCTTCTTGTTCTATCTCCTATTTGGACGCTTCATAGAGTTGGTTCGAGATGCCATGCCCTACCTCTATTTTGAACTTATCTTCGTCCTCTCATCTAGGGCGAGACTAGCAGTTCGCGACTTACATTTGGACAAGGATGACCAGTCCGAAATTCATCACAAAAGCCACAGCAAAAGCCAGATCAAAGTTCGTAGTTGGAGTGTATTCATCAGCATTCCAATTGGCTTGTTTGTCTTATCAGCCTTTCACAAACTCTTTGTTCAGCATCTTCCCTTCGATACCTTTTGGGACAACCTCTTCCACTTCGATAAAATGCTCCCTTTACTAGTCTTGGGTTTGGGAATTGGAGCCATCTTTGGAACCATGACCTACGCCTTTTTATCAGAACACGAGGTAAAACACTCTGAACCAGTAACGCATAAGGAAAATATAGAAAAATGACCAGTATATATGATTTTTCCGTTTTAAACCAAAGCAACCAAGCAACTTCCCTAGAGAGTTATCGTGGTAACGTTCTCTTGATTGTCAACACTGCTACTGGATGTGGTTTAACGCCCCAGTATCAGGGACTTCAAGAACTCTATGAACGCTATCAAGATCAGGGTTTTGAAATCTTGGATTTCCCTTGCAATCAATTTATGGGACAAGCACCCGGCAGCGCAGAGGAAATCAATAGCTTCTGCAGCCTACACTATCAGACTACTTTCCCTCGATTTGCCAAGGTCAAGGTCAATGGCAAGGAAGCAGAACCTCTCTATGTTTGGTTGAAAGACCAAAAAGCTGGTCCGCTAGGAAAACGAATCGAATGGAATTTCGCTAAGTTTCTCATTGGCCGAGATGGGCAAGTCCTTGAGCGCTTCTCTTCCAAAACAGACCCCAAAACCATCCAAGAGTTTCTCCAAAAAATACTCTAATTTCTTTTTAAAACGTGTCCTTTCATTTAGTTTGAGCCTTGAAAGGATGCGTTTTTTCTTTAAAAAGTAACTTATTTTCTTTAATTTATATTTATTTTTTTCTTTTTTGCTATTGCAATTCTTTTATTAATTTAGTATATTTGTTATATTAAAAGTTTCCAGTCATTTTAAGGGAGAAATGACCTTTTAAATTTTTTTATCTTAAAATGAAAGCGTTTTATGCGCAGGAGGTAAGGTGGCTTACAAATTATCAGAGAGTTTTTATCCTTAAATCAAGTTGTAACCAAGTCAGACTTGGGCTCTGGCAGTAGCTGACTGCCTTTCTAAAAACTAGGAGTATATTATGAATCGATACCTTTTTGAAAAAGGGCAAACGTTTAGCATTCGGAAACTGACCGTTGGAGTTGCCTCGGTCATGGTTGGACTAGCATTTTTTGCTTCAGGAACTGCTCTAGCTGATGAAAATCTTCCCGATGGGAAATCAAACCTTGAGAGTAAAATTGAGCAGGTTTCCAATCTAGAAGAAAACAAAGTTGAACCCGAGAAGAAAGAAAACCTCAACCAGTCAGCATCACAGCAACTAGAAAAAGAAGAAGCTCCTGCGGATACAAGTAAGGCTGATTTGCTCCCTGAAGAAATTCACGATCAAGCATATCCTGACACCGACGTCAAACCTTTCAAAACTTCAGCTACCGTAGAAAAGGCTGAAAGTCCTCAAGTTGAATCAAAAAGTATTTTGAAATCAACGGAAGAAGAGATCGCTCAAAAAGATAATCGTGCCATCATTAACGGTGGACAAGACCTCAAACACATCAACTATGAGGGGCAACCTGCAACTGCTGCTACTATGGTATATAGCATTTATAATGGTGGGGCTCAACGATACATCGTTTCTGGGTCTGGTATTTTTGTCGCGCCTAACGTTTTCTTGACAGTTGCTCATAACTTTTTAGATAAAGAAGGCCATATTCGTGGCGGAGATTCTGCGCGCTTCTATTACAATCTAGGCTCCAACGCTCCCGTTAAAAATTCTCAGCCAAATTCAGGAAATACCACACTCTTCCAAGAGAAAGATATCCACTTCTGGAACAAAGAAGAGTTTAGCAAGGGATATCAAAATGACTTGGCAGCAGTTGTAGCGCCTGTCCCTGTACAAATTGCAAGTCCAAATAAAGCAGCAACTTTTGTACCACTCGCTGAGCATAAGACTTACAAAGCAGGGGATCCTGTCAGCACGATTGGTTACCCAACTGACTCAAGCTCAAAAGAACTCAAACAGCCTATCGTAGCTGGACAACTCTATAAGGCTGACGGCAAGGTAAAATCTGTTGATCCTTATGATGACAAGGGAGCTACTGGCATCACTTACCAAACAACTTCTGTATCTGGTTTGTCTGGTGGTGGAATTATCAATGGTGATGGAAAAGTCATCGGCGTACACCAACACGGAACGGTTGACAACGGTGTCCCTGAGAAAGAGCGCTTTGGTGGCGGACTTGTCCTCTCTCCTGAACAACTCAAATGGGTCAAAGATATTATTGACAAATATGGTGTCAAGGGCTGGTATCAAGGTGATAATGGCAAACGTTACTACTTTACACCTGAAGGTGAAATGCTTAGAAATAAGACAGCTGTCATCGGAGAAAATCAGTACTCCTTTGATGAGAGCGGTGTCGCTACTCTAGTCAAGGGAATTGATTACGGACGTGTCGTTATCCAGCACGTGGACGAAGCAGGCAATACAGTCAAAGAAAACGATACTTTCTTAGACAAAACAGAAGTGGGAACTGGCTTTGACTATGATTTTAAGAAAGCAATCACTCCAACCGAATTCTACAAGCAAAATCTAGAAAAATACCAGATTCTTTCCATTGATGGGGTTGAGATTCAGAAGCAACTAAAAGACGAGTGGAACCACAATGTCGTTAGCAAAACAGCTCCTGGAACTCGTGTCATCAAGGTGGTCTATAAAGTCAACAAAGGCTCCTTCAAAGTTTACTACCGTCAAAAAGGAACAAGCACTGAACTAGCGGAAGCGACAGTTGATAACAATGACGGTCAAGAGTATGACGTTTCCTTTGTCAACACCTTCCATGCAAAAGACATTGCTGGCTACCGTCCAGTAAAAGCTAGTTTGGAAGCAACTATCCAGCAAAAGGGGGTGAATGAAGTCGTCTTTGAATACGAGCCAGTCGCTGATACAGCTAATCCAACGACTCCGACTCCACCAGTCGCTCATCCAGAAGATAAGGAAACTGAGATTGGCAATCATGGACCTCTTCCAAGCAAGGCCCAACTCGATTACCACAAGGAAGAATTGGCAGCCTTCATCCACTACGGAATGAACACCTATACCAATTCTGAATGGGGAAATGGGAAAGAAGACCCTCGATACTTCAATCCAACCAACTTAGATACAGACCAATGGATTCGTACTCTGAAGGAAACAGGCTTCAAACGAACCATTATGGTTGTTAAACACCACGACGGGTTCGTTGCTTATCCTTCTAAGTACACCAACCATACCGTAGCTGCTAGCCCATGGAAAGATGGTAAGGGTGACCTTCTCGAAGAAGTTTCCAAGTCTGCTAGCAAGTATGACATGAATATGGGTGTTTACTTGTCACCATGGGATGCTAATCATCCAAAATACCATGTTGCAACCGAAAAAGAATACAACCAATACTATCTCAACCAACTGAAAGAAATCCTTGGTAATCCGAAATACGGTAATAAAGGGAAATTTATCGAAGTTTGGATGGACGGTGCGCGTGGTAGCGGTGCCCAAAAAGTAACCTATACCTTTGATGAATGGTTCAAATACATCAAAGAAGCTGAAGGAGATATTGCTATCTTCTCTGCTCAACCGACAAGCGTTCGCTGGATCGGAAATGAACGAGGTATCGCAGGTGACCCTGTATGGCATAAAGTCAAAAGGGCCAATATCACAGACGATGTGAAAAACGAATACCTCAACCATGGTGACCCAGATGGTGATATGTATTCTGTAGGGGAAGCTGACGTTTCAATCCGTTCGGGCTGGTTCTACCATGACAATCAACAGCCGAAATCACTCAAAGAATTGATGGATATCTACTTCAAGTCTGTTGGCCGTGGAACCCCGCTCCTTCTCAATATTCCACCAAATAAAGAAGGGAAATTCGCAGATGCAGATGTGGCTCGCTTGAAGGAGTTCAAGGCAACTCTAGACCAAATGTATGCGACTGACTTTGCCAAAGGTGCCACTGTAACAGCAAGTTCTACTCGTCAAAACCACCTCTACAAAGAAAGCCACCTCACAGACGGTAAAGATGACACCAGCTGGGCGCTCTCAAATGATGCCACAACCGGTAGTTTCACAGTCGATTTAGGACAAAAGAGACGCTTTGACGTTGTTGAACTCAAGGAAGATATCGCCAAAGGTCAACGTATCTCTGGTTTCAAGATTGAAGTCGAAATCAACGGACGCTGGGTGACTTACGGTGAAGGTTCAACCGTTGGTTACCGTCGCTTGGTTCAAGGCAAGCCTGTAGAAGCACAAAAAATCCGTGTAACCATCACTGGTGCTCAAGCAACTCCAATTTTGACCAACTTCTCAGTCTACAAGACACCAAGCAGCATTGAAAAGACAGATGGCTATCCTCTTGGACTGGAATACCACTCAAACACAACTGCGGATACAGCCGGAACAACTTGGTACAATGAATCTGAAGGGGTTCGTGGCACTTCTATGTGGACCAATCAAAAAGATGCCAAAGTAAGCTATACCTTCACAGGAACCAAGGCCTATGTCGTCTCTACGGTCGATCCAGGTCATGGAGAAATGTCCGTCTACGTTGATGGTCAAAAGGTTGCAGATGTGCAAACTAAGAATGCTAGCCGTAAACGTAGCCAAAAAGTCTTTGAGACAGGCGATTTAGCACCTGGTCAACATACTATTACTCTTGTAAACAAAACAGGTGAACCAATTGCTACAGAAGGAATCTACACCCTAAACAATGATAGTAAAGGGATGTTTGAACTCGAGTCTACTAACTACGAAGTCGAAAAAGGAAAACCAGTCACTGTTAAAATTAAGCGTGTTGGTGGAAGCAAGGGGGCTGCTACTGTTCGCTTCATCACAGAACCTGGAACTGGGGTTCACGGTAAAGTTTACCAAGATACAACTCAAGATGTGACCTTTAAAGATGGAGAAACAGAAAAGACTGTTACCATCCCAACGATTGACTTTACAGAACAAGCAGACTCTGTCTTTGACTTCAAAGCCAAGCTCACTTCAGTCACTGATGGTGCCCTGCTCGGTTTTGCTACCGATGCAACCATCCAAGTGATGAAAGCTGAATTGCTGATCAAGGACCAAACAAGCTATGATGACCAAGCTAGTCAGTTGGATTATAGTCCTGGCTGGCACCATGAAACCAATTCGGCAGATAAGTACCAAAAGACTGAGTCTTGGGCTTCCTTTGGCCGCTTAACTGATGAGCAAAAGAAAAAGACAACTGTCACAGCCTACTTCTACGGTACTGGACTTGATATCAAGGGCTATGTTGATCCAAATCACGGTATCTACAAAGTCTTCCTAGATGGCAAAGAAGTTCCTTACCAAGATGGCATGGGAAATGCTTCAACTATTGACGGTAAGAAATACTTTAGCGGTCGTGCAGCCCAACGCCAAGGCAATCAAACTCTGGTCAGCCTAAAAGGTCTGGACGAAAACTTGCACGCAGTCACCCTTCAACTCGATCCTGATCGAAACGATTTGTCTCGAAATATCGGTATCCAGGTAGACCAATTCATCACTCGTGGCGAAGGTAGTGAACTCTACAGCAAGGCAGATATCATCCAGTCTATCTCAAAATGGAAAGATGATCTGTCCAACTTTGATCCAGCAGGCTTGAAAAATACGGCCACTGCACGCCAAGCTTTCCAAGCAAATCTAGAAAAATTGAGAAACCAACTCAGTGCTGATGCAGTGGATGTTCAAGAAGTCATGTTGACAGTCAGCGCCCTACAAGATATCCTATCCAAGGATGAGAACTATCAAAGAGGCCAAGAGGAGCCTAGTCCAGAGCAACCGGAACAGCCAGAAGAACCTGAGAAACCTGACCAGCCTGAGCAACCAGCTGAACCAAAACAACCTGAAATTGAGTATGATAAGGCTATGGACAGCTTGACGAAAGCTATCGAGAAAAAAGTCGCTGAGCTTGGATCCAACAAGGAAGCTAAGAAGAAATTATTAGAAATTGCTGACCAAGCCATTGCTGCAATCCAAGAAGCTAAAACTCAGGAAGCAGTCAATCAAGCGCTAGAAACTGCTCTCGAACAAATCAGCAAGCTCGAAGCAGCTCAGCCTGAGAAACCGGCTCAACCTGAAAAACCAGTTCAGCCTGAGAAACCGGCTCAACCTGAAAAACCAGTTCAGCCTGAAAATCCGACTCAACCTGAGAATCCGGTTCAACCTGAGAAACCTGGCCAGCCTGAGCAACCAGCTCAACCGGAAACTCCGGCTCAGCCTGAAAAGCCAGCGCAACCGGAACAACCCGCTCAACCTGAGAAACCGGTGCAACCTGAGAAACCTGCTGAGCCTGAAAATCCGACTCAACCTGAGAAACCAGCGCAACCGGAACAACCTGCTGAGCCTGAAAAGCCAGCTCAGCCTGAAAAGCCGACTCAACCTGAGAAACCGGCGCAACCTGAAAAACCAGTTCAGCCTGAAAAACCGACTCAACCTGAGAAACCGGCGCAACCGGAAAAACCTGCCGAGCCTGAAAAGCCAGCTCAGCCTGAAAATCCGACTCAACCTGAGAAACCGGCGCAACCGGAAAAACCTGCTCAACCTGCTCAACCGGAAAAACCGGCTCAGCCTGAAAATCCGACTCAACCGGAAACTCCAGCGCAACCTGAGAAACCAGCTGAACCTGAGAAACCGGCTGAACCGGAAAAACCAGCTAAACCTGAGAAACCAGCTCAACCTGAGAAACCAGCTGAACCTGAAAAACCAGCTGAACCTGAAAAACCAGCTCAACCTGAGAAACCTGCTCAACCTGAGAAACCGACTCAACCGGAAACTCCAGCGCAACCTGAGAAGCCAATTACTTCTTCAAGTCCTGAGGAAGGGGTCAAGGACCTTATCTTTACACTTCCAAGTTTGGAAATCGTCAATAAGACAGTACCGTTCAAGACTATCCGTCGCGAAAACCCACAATTAGACAAAGGAAAAGAGCAAGTTCTATCAGAAGGGAAAGACGGTCTCTTAGTCGAGTATGTTGAAGTGGACGGTGACAATCGCAAGGTTCTCCAAACAGAAGCAACTCCAGCTCAAGATCGAGTTATTGAGGTAGGTAGCAAACAAAGCTCAGTTGGAACAGAAGCGCCACCAGTTGTGACTCTTCCTGAGTACGTTCTCCCAAGAGAGACTGAAAAAACTGCTCCATCCGTAACAGATAATTCATCATCAAAAGATGAAAAAGCTCCTGTTACAGCTACAATCAAAGAAGATAAGGAAAGAGAACTCCCTGCAACTGGGGAACAAGAAGCAACTGCCTTCCTCTTCTTGGCAGCCATTACTTCTATCTTGTCTCTCCTCATCTTCCAAAAGAATTTCAAAGACTAATAACCCTCTTTGATTGATTCTTTCTAATTATTCAGTTCCCCCGTTGAGAAGACCATTTGGTCTTCTCTTTTTCTATCTATAAAATAAAAAACATCCACAAATACACATGGATGTTTTGGTATGAATCTATAAAGTAAGATGATCATTGAGAATAGGTGTTCTCAAATCCAACTACGTTTTCAAATAAACGCTCATCTAAAAAAGAGAGTGGGCCTTGCCTTATCTCATCAGAACTACCATCATAAGTTCTGCAAGAACTCCACAGATAAAAGATGGTGTTTCGAATTCCAATACCATGAGATCTTCTGACGCTCACAAGCTATCTCCCCTAGATCAGACTTCCCTCTCCCACATCTAGGTCTACTGACTACTATTTTCGAGTCCAGCGTATGCATAGGTTCGATTTCTAGGAGACTCTTTTTCCGTCACCACCCTAAAATAAAAGCGATGCTCTCGCCCATCCTTGGCATTTTCCTTGTTTAAGACGAAGTAGTTTTTCTGATTCATCGCCATGGTGCGTAGAATGTCATCGATCAAAAAAGTCAGTGGCACATTCATGGCAGAGTATTTTTGAAAATCCTCTTCAAAACGAATATAGGCTTCTGAAAAATAATCCATCTGCAGTTTGTTTTCATACAACTCTTTTCTAGTCATAAACTCCCTCCTCCCACAGTCGAATTTCGAGTACATCTGCTAGCTCTACCAGCCTATAGCCCTCATTGGTCCTAATAGATAGAGTTTGAGATGATAATTCGCTCACCTTGCCGACGATAGTCGTTTTTTGTTTCTTTTCCTTGACTACAAAGTATCCCTTTAGTTGCCCGACATAAAGCTGCGAAAGCAAGAGTAACTTCTCAACGGGATTCAAACTCGTCGAAAAAGCAACCCGATTTTTTTCTTCACCGAGTGAACTAGTATGCTCTGAGAGGAAAAAGCCCATCCACTTCTGCATCCCTGGATCTTGATAGTCACGCGCAGATGGAAAGGGTAAATAAGAACGATCAATCATTTTAGTCCATCTAATCCTCCAGCAGAATGCCCCCCAATCAGCTTGCTTCTAGCAAGACTCCTAGAGGCTTCTTCCAGTGCGTTGGCCTTTAAGAGGAAGGTAAAACCAAATTGTTCCCGAATGGAGTCAATGGCTGTCTGGAGCCTTTCTTCTTTTTCTAACTTGTCAACATCATCAAAGAGGGAGATCAAACCAAAAGACTCGTCCACAAATCCTGAATAGTTGACTCCGACACTTCTGACCGCTCCAGAAGTGTATTTATTATGAAATAGCTTCAAAACATAATCCGTTAAGATAGCTGTATTATTGGTCGGTTCGACCTTCATTTGTGTGTGAATAGACGACCTGACCTCCTGCTTAGAGAAACCAACATAGATAGAGACAAGGGTTGTTTTCTTGCCCGCCCTTCTCAGCCTAATAGCCACCTGCTCCGCCATTTCTCGAAGAATAATTTCGATATCCCGTAGCTTCACGTAGTCTCTCGGCAAGATTTGAGAATTGCCTAATCCCTGAGACTTGGCTTTATAAGGCCTGTGAACATTGCTCTCATCAATCCCATTAGCATGAAACCACAAACGCAGGCCAGCCTGACCCAGAGCCTTCTGTAGCTGGTCTGGATTACTGGTTGCCAATTCCTTGATGGAAAAAATCCCCAGATCATGCAAGCGTTTCTCCATCCGCCTGCCAATCCCCCAAAAGTCTGTCATCTTAGGAATGGCCCAGACTTTCTCTTCCACATCCTGATAAGACCAGTTTGCCCTCATGGTCGGGGTGTGCTTGGCCTCATTATCCAGAGCCAATTTAGCCAGTAAGGGATTGGCATTGGACATACCCACTGTAGAGTAGATCCCTGTCTGCCTCCAAATATCCCTCTGGATGCGAGCAGAAAGCAGATCCAGCTTGTCTTTGCGAGATAGACTCTTGTCTGGGATAAAATAGTTGAGCGAACTAGTCAGATCAATAAAGCCCTCATCGATAGAGTAGGGATAAATATCATCTGGACTACCATAATTTTGAAAGATTCGCTGGATTTCCATATTGACTGCTATGTATTCATCCATCCTAGGTGGCACGATCAGGGTCACTTGAGCCCAATCTTCGATGTAGCGAACATAGTCTAAGTCAGTAGGCAAGCCTTGCTTTCGAGCATTGTAATAGGAAAATTTGCGCGTTTTGATATCAAAAGGCAGATCATAGGCCCGGCCAACATTGGACTTACCAAAAATCTTCTTAAACATGGGAGAGGAAGCTAGGATAAGACCAGTAGAATTATCCGCGCGACTCATGACACAAAGCGAGGTCTTCAGCGGATGCAATCCCCTTTTCACACACTCGACACTGGCATAAAAAGATTTCATATCGACAAAGGCAATATCACTTTTGGGCTCTCTGGAATAATCAAAGTAGCCCATAGGCTAACCCTCCATCGGCACAAAATTCCCAACGATAATCCCCACAATCCGAGGATCTTCTTCATAGGAGATGAAAATGTCCTTGTATTTAGGATTGATCGATACCAGACGCAAGCCATCTTCCTCCCGATAAACCCGTTTGATATAGGTCTGGTTGTTGCAGACCACTGCATAAACTGCTCCGTCATAGTCAAATCCCGTCTCTCGAATCAGAGCCACCGAACCATTTTGATATTTAGGCTCCATAGAGTCCCCAGCCACCCAGGACGCAAAATCATGGGCCAACTCCTCGTTAAAGTAGACCGTATCAAAATTCTGGTCATCGTAGACCGAAGTCCCAATCCCTGCTGACATGCGTTCGTAGACACGGTACTCATAGAGGCGCTCTGGCATGATCGTCACCTTCTGAGTTTGTTCCTCTTGAGCTAGGTTGCGAGCATAAAGCACAACCTTGTCCTTCCCTTGCTTGGAGAGGCTATTGTAGAGACGGACAATCTCAATCTGAGTAAAATACCCTCTTGCTACCTTTAAAATATTCTCTAGCTGGGCAACCTTCTCCTTGGATGGTTCCTTAATTCCACGTTCCCAAGCCGAGTAAGCCTGAAAACTAATCCCTAATTCCTCTGCAATTTCCTTCTGTGTCAATTTTAACTCTTTTCTCCGAGCCTTGAGTTTTTCTGGTTGGTACATGATTCACCCCCTAGTGTGATGTTTTATCGAGAATATCTCTCTTAGAAAAACAAATCGACGGTTGAGCTTACATCTCCAAAACTCAACCAATTAGGTTTAGTTTTATTATATAAAAAAAGTGGACGATTGTCCACTGGGAAAACCAAGTTTAAACAGCACCACTTATCTATTCTGAACAAAAAAGACATCCAAGAGTAAATTCTTGAATGTCTGTAAACGTTGATATAATCGTATTGATTAACGTTTTGAGAATTGTGATGCTTTACGAGCTTTCTTAAGACCTGGTTTGACAAAAATGTATTTCAGCATGTCTCAGAAGCTTATTATAACAACTTTAAACGTACTTCCCTTACTTAAATAATTTGAAAAAATTTCATTCAAATTGTTTTAAAAGGAGAAACTTTTTCAATTT